>JBDRLK010000308.1:0-12913 GCA_043813155.1 Pseudomonadota bacterium
CGGGGGGGGGGGGCAACGCCCCGGAGAGCTGGCTCCCCGTGGGGTATTGCGTCCCGTCAGGGCCGCCCGAAACAAGGTCAACATTTTTAAAGTCGAATTCACGTTTCCTCCCTGCGGCGGACGGGGATCGTGAAATAAAACGTCGATCCCTCTCCCGGCGTGGACTCCACCCATATCCTGCCGCCGTGGCGCTCCACGATCTTCCTGCACAGCGCCAGTCCAATACCCGATCCGGGATATTTCTGCCTGGCATGGAGGCGCTGAAAGATCACGAAAATACGCTCGTGGTACTCGGGCTCGATGCCGATCCCGTTGTCCCTGACGGAAAAAACATGCTCATCTCCATCAAGCTTTGATCCTATATTTATATGGAGGCTGTCCTCGCCTCTGAACTTGATGGCGTTGTCCAGAAGGTGGAGAAACAGCATATAAAGCTGCGACTCGTCGGCCATGATGACGGGCAGCGGCGCTATGGTCACTTCAGCTCCCGCGTCGCAGACGGCCATCCGCAGATCGCCGGCCGCTTTCCTTGCCACGCTTTCGCTGTCGACCGCCTTGAGCTCCCTGCCGCGCGTGTCGATCGTCGAGAGAACCAGCAGGTCGTCGATCAGCTGCTTCATGCGCTGGGCGCCCTCCACGGCGTATCCGAAGAACTCCTTCGCATCGTCCTCGAGCCCGCCCCCGAACCGCTTCTCGAGCAGCTGCATGTACGAGGACACCATGCGCAGGGGCTCCTGGAGGTCGTGCGAGGCCACGTGGGCGAACTGCTTCAGCTCCGCGTTCGACCTCTCGAGCTCCTTCAGGGTTTTTTTCAATCTCTCCTCAATGCGCAGCCGGTTCAACGCCTCGACAAAGGCCATGGAAAGCGTCTCCACTGCTTCCCGGTCCGCCAGGCCGAAGCCCGGTTCCTTGCCGGCCAGGGCAATCAGTCCGATCGTCCGATCGGACTGCTTCAACGCAACGCACAGCAAGGAGGCTACCGGCGGGTGGCCCTCCGGGGTCCCGGTGCTGTCGGGGTGAAAGGCAGGGGAGTTGGCAACCAGTGATTCCCCGCGCTCGAGTACGCCCCGCCATATCCCGCGGGTCCCCATGGTGTCGACCCTCTTCGCGGCCTCGTCCGCCGGCATCCCGCAGGCGTCCCGGCCCGCGCCGCTGATCGCCGTAATATCGAAAAGCCCCTCCCCGGTCAGCTCTCCGATGAAACCATACCTGCTGCCGGTCAGCTCCACGGCCGCGGCCAGGCACGTGCGGGCCAGCTCTTCGCTTGTCCCGCGCACCAGCGCAGCTTTGAATATCCTGTTGATGGCCTCGAGAAGCCCATGCCGCCTGAGAGCGGCCTCCGCGCGCTTGCGATCGGTCAGGTCCTGCACGATCTCCACGAAGCCGGCCATTCTCCGCTTCCTGTCCCTTGTAATGGCAAACGAAATCTGCGCGGGGAAGACGTCCCCGTTCTTCCTCACCTTCTCCCCTTCGAAAAAAAGTCCCCCGTCCGCCATGAGCCGCTTGATCAGCTCATGCAGCTTGCCCGCCCTGATGAAATTTTCCGGGAAAAACATCTCCAGTCTCTGCTTGCCCACGACTTCTTCCGTGGCATACCCGTACATCCGGCGGGCCCCCTCGTTGTAGGCCAGGATGTTACCGTCGAAATCCGCGACGATGACGGCGTACCCCGTCAGGCTCTCGAAGAGATTGACCGTGAAATCCATCTCCCCGTGAAGGTGCCGTTTTCTGTCCCGGGTCATCATCCCGTCGTCTTTGCCCATGTGTGTTCAGGCTCCTCTTTTCCGGCTCACGTAGATTTCGCGCGCGTCAGCCCAGGCATTTCCTCACGACATCCGCAACCTGTTTTTCATCGAACGGCTTGACCACGTAGCCCTTCGCGCCGAGCTCCCTGCATTTTTCCATCATCTCGTCCTGCTCGATCGCCGTGATCATGACAACCCGCGATCCCGGGTCATGGTCCATGATATCCCCGAGCAGGGCCACGCCCTCCTCCTCCCTTCCGGGCATGATGACGTCCAGCAGCACGAGATCGGGTTTTTCCGCCAGGAACTTTTCAAATGCCTCGGTCCCTGTCGCGGCCTCGAACACCGCGCATCCTTCGTCCGGCATCCCGGCATCGAACAGCCGGGCCAGTATGTCCTTGAGCATGGTCCTCATGAACAATGAATCATCGGCTATCAGGATTTTTTTCATCCGCTTCTCCTGAGAAAACAACGTTTTCTTTTTTAATAACGACGCCGTTGCCAAAGTCGGGCGTGTCGGGCGGCCCTTTCCGGGCCGCCGCGGCGGGGCTGAAGCCCCGCCCTACATGCGGCGTTTTTGTCCTATGCCACCCCCAGCGCCTCGAGTATGGCCTGCAGGGCTTCGAGCTCCGGAAAGAACACGAGATGCACCATGTGCACGTCCTCCTGCGCCTCGAGCTCGCTCTCCATGATGATCGCATGCCCGGCCTTCAGGGACAGCCGGGCCAGGACCCCGTCCAGGACCGCGCCCAGCATGTCGCAGGCAAACCCCGGGATGGAGTAGGTGATCTTCATCTTCATGAACCGGGCCATGGCGCTCAGGTACGACCCGGTCATGATGTTTCCAAGCTCCTTCAGGGCCGACAGCTCCAGCTCGCTCAGCCCCTCCGTCGCGCCGGCCTTCCCGCCCGTGAGAAGCCGGGCGAGCTTCACTGACCCGGCGGCCGGGAGGATGAGCAGCATGCTTCCCTTGACCCGGCCCGTCACCGAGAAAAAAATCACGTTCGCAACGCTTTCCGCTCCACCGAGGGCGCCCGGCACGTTCTCGATGCTCTCCATTGTGATGCCCAGCGATTTTACGCCCACTTTCCTTCCCAGCATGACGGACAGGCTCGTGGCCGCATTGCCGGCTCCTATGGACTCGATTTCCCTCAGCGCGTCCAGCTGGTTTTGATTCAGCTCAACCTCGGACATTTCATTTGCCCCGGCTTTTCCCGGATTCTTGTTGTTCTTCATTTTCATCTCAAAAAACCTGCAACCCGACAAGCTAAATCAGCCTCGGCACATCGACGATCAGCGCCACCTTTCCGGTGCCCAGGATGGTGGCCCCTGAAATCCCCTCGACCTCCTTCAGCATCCCCGTCAGGGGCTTTATCACGATCTCCTGCTGCCCCTGCAAACCGTCCACGATCAGGCCCGCTCTCATCGACTCGGTCTCCACAACGACCACCGGTATCGACGATAGCCTGGCCGCCATGCCCGATTGCCCGGGCGCGGGTTCCGGGGCCTGGAAGCCGAGCTTTCCCTTCAGCCCGATCAGCGGGAGCACGGTGTCCCTGTATGAGATCACCGCGTGGCGCTCCACGGCCCTGATCTGATCCTGCGAAATCCTGATTGTTTCCGCCACGTGTGACAGCGGTATGCAGAACGTCTCGCCCGCGACGTCGACCAGCAGGGCCTGGATGATCGCCATGGTCAGGGGCAGCTTTATGACGAATGTCGTTCCCTTGCCCGGCTTCGTGGCGATGTCCAGCGACCCTCCGAACGATTCCACCTTGGTCCTCACCGCGTTCATCCCCACGCCCCGGCCGGCCGCCTCGTTGACGCGCCCGGCCCCGCTGTACCCGGGGGACGTGATCAGCAACAGCGTCTCTTTTTCCGTGAGCGCGCCGATCTGCTCTTCCGTTGCGATCCCTTTTTTCACGGCCGTTTCCCTGATCTCCTTGACATCCATTCCCCTGCCGTCGTCCGAGAGCTCTATCACGACATTGCTGCGCTCCCTCCTGGCACGGAGCCTGACCCTGCCCCTCCTCGGCTTTGATCTTTCCTCCCTGTCCTGCGGCTCCTCGATCCCATGCGTGACCGCGTTTTTCAGCAGGTGGAGCAGCGGCCCGTTTATCTCGTCCTGAATGGCGCGGTCGAGGCCGATCTCGCTCCCCTGTATTTCAAGGTCGACTTCCTTCTTTTCCGGTGCGGCCATGTCCCTGACCAGCCGGAGATATGGAGCGAAGATGTACTCCATGGGGACGAGCCTGACCTGCAGCATCTGGTCCTGCAGCCGTGATGTCATCCTGGCCATGTGGGTCAGCATCTCGTCTAGGGGCTTGCTGCCAAGCCCCCGGGCCAGCAGGGCGAGCCTGGTCCTGGCTATGGCCAGCTCCCCCACGGTGTCCATGAGGTCGTCGAGCCGGGACAGGGGAATCCGTACGGTCTGCGCCTCGACGGCTGCAATGCGGACGGGGCCGGGTTGCCCCGCGGCCGCATGCGGCGCCGGGGCCGTGCCCGCCGCGCCGCGTCCGGCGCCCGCAATGTCCCGGAACCTCTCCATCAGCGGTTGAATTGCCGCTTCCTGCCCGCTTTCGTCTGTTACCTCCTCCACGAAATCGCTCAGGGCGTCCATGGACCTCATCAGCGCGTCCACCATGTCGTGGTCCACGCTGAGCGTTCCGTCCCTCACGAGCACCAGCGCCGACTCCATGGAATGCGTGAGCCGCGCAATGTTGTCGTACCCCATGCTCTGGGCCATGCTCTTGAGCGTATGGCTCCCGCGGAACAGCTCGTTCAGAAGCTCCCTGTTCCCCGGGTCCTTCTCGAGATCCACGAGCACGTTGTTCATGGCGTTCAGGATTTCCCGCGCCTCGCTCAAGAACAGCTTCCTGTACTCCGAAATATCCATGGCTATTCGGCCGCCCCTGTCTTTGTCTCTTTCACGGCGCGGACGATCGCGTCCGCCATTTTTTCCAGGGGAACGATCTTGTCGACGACCCCCGCCTTGATGGCCGACCCAGGCATCCCGAATATGATCGCGCTGGACTCATCCTCAGCCATGGTTCTGCCCCCGTTCTCCTTGATCGCCCTCAGCCCGGCCGTCCCGTCGTCTCCCATGCCCGTCAGGACCACGCCTGTCGCTTTCCCGCCGTACACGGGCGCCAGCGAGGCCATGAGCCTGTCGGCCGCGCGAAAACGGGAGTCCTCATCGCCCCCCGGCGCATGGGACAGAATGATCGCCTGGCCCCTGCCGTTCTTCCGGGCCACGATGATGGAATGATCCGTCGGGGCGATGAGAACCTTTCCATGGCGTATGATCTCTTCGTCCTGCGCCACTTTCACCTCGATCCTTGATTCCCGGTTGAGCCTTTCCGCAAAGGGCTTGATGAACTCATGCGGCATGTGCTGGGCGATCAGAACGCCGGCCGGAAGGTCCGCCGGCAGCTCCGGAATCAGCCGGCTCAGGGCCCTCGGCCCCCCGGTCGAAGCGGCTATGGCCACGATACTGCCGCCGGCCCCGGGCGCCGCCGCCCTTTCCTGCTTTCGTTCCCTGCGCTCGCCCTGCGATGCGAGCCTGGCCATGTTCGCCTGCGCGGCGATCTTGATCTCCCGCATGAGATCCCTGCCGATCTTTTCAACGCCCATGGAGATCGGCCCTTTGGGCTTGGCTATGAAGCCGATTGCGCCGTATTCGAGGCACTTTAACGTCTCCTCTCCCTGGAAGCTGCTCAAGCCGCTGACCATGACCACGGGAGTCGGAAACTCCTTCATGATGTAGACGAGGCAGGTGACGCCGTCTATCTCGGGAAGCTCGATATCCAGCGTAACCACGTCGGGCCTGAGCTTCTCGATCAATCTCAGGGCGTCCACCCCGTCCCTGGCCGTCTTTATGACCTCGCAGCCGGGATCGGAATCAATTATCTCGGAAAGCATCCTGCGCATGAACGCCGAATCATCCACCACCAGGACGCGTATTTTCTTCCCTTTTTCCATTTCCCATTCCATTTTTCATGCGGCCGGGCCTGCCAACGGCTGGCAGCCGCGCTGCATCGCGTGCATCATTCGTCGGACATGGTCTTGCCGAACGGCTCCAGGTACTTCTTCTTCTCCAGCATTGCCGTCCCGACCGTTACCGAGCCGTCGCTGACGTCGAACGCGATGCTGCGGCCGACGCTCCCGCCGGTTTCCTCGGCAATAATCCTGATCCCGTTCCTTTTCAGCTCGTCCCTGACGGCCTGGACGTTTCTCTTTCCGACGTTCATCGGGCTGCCCTCGGGAATGATACGGGGGAACATGTTTGCTCCGCCGAATATTTTCGCGCTGACGTTCCTGACCCGCGCGCCCCGGCTCTCCATTTCTTCGATCATCATGCCCACGGCAACGTCGGCAAACCTGGCGGGCTGGGACTTGTTGTACGCTTCCTTGATGCAGGGTAGCATGATGTGTGCCAGGGCCCCTATCCCGGCCTTCCTGTCATACAGGGCAATGGCCACGCACGAGCCTATCCCGAGCGACTTGAGAAGACCGGGGTTCCCCGAAACGGTTATCTGGCCTATACCTACCGTGAATTCCAAGATACTTCCTCGATCATCGTTTTTATACACGCTCTGCAGCCCGTCAGCCTCCGGAACCCTCTCTTCTTTCCCCTGCTCCGCCGGGCTACTCCTCAAGGACCCGCCTCACGGCGCCCGCGACGCTGCGCGGCTGAAACGGCTTGACGATAAAGTCCCTGGCCCCCGCCTCCATGTGCTCGGCCACGATGTCCTGCTGGCCCATGGAGCTGACGATCACCACTTTTGCCGTTACGTCCTCCAGCAGGATCGCCTTCAGGGCAGCGATCGAATTCATTCCTTCGACCTCCGGCATGATGATGTCCAATGTGACGAGGTCCGGCCTGAGCCTCCTGTAGAGCTCCACGGCCTCCATGGCGTTCTCGGCCTCGCCCGCGACATGGTGCCCGTCCCCCGTCAGGATGTCTGAAAGCATCGCGCGCATGTACCTTGAATCGTCCACGATCAATATCCTTGCCACGTTGTCTCCTCTCTTCCGTCAGCCTTCCAGGCCGTTTCCTTTGCCGCCGATACCAGCAAGCTGCCGTATCTGGCCGGGAGCCAACGCCTTTTCAAGGTCCAGGAGAATGATGAGCCTGGCGCCGAGCTTGCCGACTCCCCTGATGTAGTCCCTTTTCACGGCCGTCCTGACCAGGTCCGGCGCCGGCTCGATGCTCTCAAGCGGCAACTTCACAACTTCCGGAACCTCGTCGACAAGCACCCCGATGGTCTGGTCCCCGACCTCGGCCACGACGATCTTGGATTTGCCGGACGGCTTTTCAGCGGGCGGCAGGCCGAACTGTCCCCGCAAGTCGACGACCGCCACGATCCGGCCCCTCAGGTTTATCACGCCCTTGACGAACGAGGGGGCCCTCGGGACGTGCGTGATATCCACTACCCTTGTGATCTCCCTTACCGAGAGAATGTCCACACCGAACTCCTCGGCCCCGAGGCGGAAGATGACGAGCTGGGCAATCCTGCCTGCGGTTTTTTTCTCTGCCTCCGGCATGGCGGCACCTCCTGCTTTTTCGTCGCGCGTACTCCTGCGCGGGTACGTTTACACCTTCTTGCCTTCCTCTTTTTTCTCCGCCCCGGCCGCGGGAAGGGCCGGCTTTGCGTTCATCTTCCTCCTCGCGTCGGCAAGCCTCCTGGCCATGGGTGTGGCGGCCGGCTTCCCGGCCTGCATCCCCGGCGGCCGCGCCTCCTCGCCTACATCGAACTTTCCCACCATGTCCCTGAGCTCGATGCCCATCCTGGCAAGGCTCTGGGCCGATGAAGCCATCTCCTGCATGGTCGCCACCATCTGCTGGGTCGAAGCGCTGGCCTGCTGCGTGGACGAGGATGCTTCCTCCGCCGTGGCGGCCACGTCCTCGATCGACCTCACCACCTGCCTGGCGGCCGAGGCCATCTGCGCGGAAGCGGCCGATATCTGCTCCATCGTGGCGGAGATGTTCTGGGTCGCCTGCACGATCTCCTCTATGGACCTCCCGGTGTCGGCGGCCACCTTCCTCCCTTGCTCGACCTGGCCCAGGACCTCGTCCATGCCCTGCGCCGCCTCCTGCGTGTCCCTGGTGGACTCCCTGATGAGCTTGCCTATCTCGGTGGCCGATCTGCCCGAGCTCTCGGCCAGCTTTCTGACCTCCTCGGCGACAACCGCAAAACCCCTTCCCGCGTCGCCCGCCCGCGCCGCCTCGATGGCCGCGTTCAGGGCCAGGAGGTTGGTCTGGTCCGCCACGTTGGTTATCACGTCCACGATCTCGGCCATCTGCTCCGAGCGCAGGTCCAGCTTCTTGACCGCCTTGGACGTGACGGCGGTCGCCTCGTGGATCCTGTCTATGGTCGCGGCGGTCTCCCGCACGGTCCCGGCGCCCTGCTGCGCGGCCTTGCTCGTCTGGATCGAGGCGGCGGCGGCCATCTGCGAGGACTCGGCCGACTGGGCGATCGAGGCGTGGAGCTGCTCCATCACTTTCATGGTCTCCTCGATCCTCTGCGCCTGGGTCTGGGTCCCCCTGGCGATCTGCTGCAGGGTGCCGGCCATCTGCTGCACGGTGGCATTGGTCTGCTGGGATGCCGAGGAGAGCTGCTGGCTCGAGGCGGAAACGCTCGTGGAGCTGTCCAGGATCCGGACCACGATCGTCTTCAACCCTCCCAGCATCTTGTTGAAGGAGCCGGCCAGGTCCCCGATCTCGTCCCTGCTGCTGATGGGCACCGTCGCGGTCAGGTCCCCGGCCGCGATCTCGTCCGCCCTCGCCACCATGCCGCCGAGCGGCTTTGTGATGCTCCTCGTGATGACAAGGGCTATCGTCATGCCCAGCAGGATGGAGACCAGGAGAAAAACGTACGTCAGCACCATCAGCATCGACGAGGCTCCCTTCACCTCTGCCTTCTGAACGGCCCGCATGCTCTCCGTCTCTTCGACCAGCGCCACGGCCGCGCTCACCATCTTCTCTTCGGACCTTTCCTGCCGCCTCCACAGCTCGACGTACTTTTCAAGCTCTTCGCGGTATGCCGACGCGGCCGCGATGAGCTCGTCCGCCAGCTTTCGGTTGGCTTCCAGCTTGAACGCGGCCTTGGCCGCGTTGGCCTCCTTGACGATGCCGTCTATCGCCTCGAGGGTCCTGTCCGCGAATTTTTCATCCCCGCTGATAATGAAATCCCTTTCGTCTCCCCTTGCCTGCAGCACACGCCTCACAATGAGGGCGGTGCCCTCCGACATGTCGATCTTGAGCCTGATCGCCTCCACATCTTCTTTCGCCTGAAGCAATTGACGGACCTCGGCTTTCTGGTCTTCCCTCATCATGACGGCGCTGTCCACCATGATTCCCGCCTGCTCGACCATGCTCACCCTCTGCTCCACCTGCTTGCTCCACATCTCGACCCAGCTCTTGAACTCCGAATCAAAGGACTGCAGTTGAGCGACAACCGCATCCATGAGATCGAGGTCGGAAGCCTGCGTGAGCTTCCCCCTTGTCTTTTTCGCCTGCTCCAGGGCCTGGTTTATGGTCTCGTGAACCTGGGCGATGTGCTTCTCGTCTTTCGTGACGATGAACTTATTCGTCTGTATCCTCGCTTCCAGGGTGTATTGTTCAATGAGGCTGGCGTCGTCCGCCTTGTCCACGTGTCCGGAGATCCCGGATATCGAGCAGTAGTTTACCGCCCCCATGAATGCGATCATTGCGATCAGGGTCCCGAAGCCAAGCGTCAGCTTGGAGAGAATGGAAAATCTTCTCATGCTTCACCTCTTTCATTCCATTTCACTCGTTCAACGTCCCGCATCGAGTGTTTTATCCTTGCTCGGCCGCGACCTTCTTCCTGTAAACCCTCTCCCCCGCGTCGAGCGTTTCAAAGCCGTCCCTCACCTGCCTCGCCATGGTCTCCGCCTTTCCAAGAACGAGAAACCCTCCGGGGATCAGCGCGCTTTTCAGGCAGCGAAGGGCTTTGTCCTGGAGCTCCTCCTGAAAGTAGATCAAGAGATTCCTGCACAGCACGAGGTCCATCCTCCCCAGGGGCCTGTCCGTCACGATGTCGTGCCGCCTGAACGTCACCAGGGCCCTGGCGCCCTCGCTCACCACGTACCTGTCCCCGGCGCGCGTAAAGTACTTGAGCAGCAGGTGCGGCCTCATCGTGCCGAGGGACCGGCGGTCGTACGAGCCCCACGGCGCTTTTTCCAGCGCCTCCGCGTCTATGTCCGTGGCAAATATCTTGATGTCGAACGCGTCCGGCCTCCTGCCCAGGGCATCCATGAAAAGCATGGCCAGGCTGTAGGCCTCCTGGCCGAAGGCCGCTCCGCATGACCAGGCGCGGATCCTGCGGGCGCCCGTTGATTCCGCCCGGGAGATGATCCCCGGAATGATCTTTTTTTCCAGAATCCTGAACACGTTTTCATCGCGAAAGAAGCTGCTTTTCTTTATGGTGAGGGCCCCTATCAGCCTGTCGTACTCCGCCGGGTCCCTGTTCAGCAGGAGAATGTAGTCCCAGCAGGTCGGGCAGCCCGTGGCATGCAGCCTGCTCGCTATCCTGTTCCTCAGCGTCGCCCGGCGGTACAGGGTGAAATCCAGGCTCCTGTTTCTCTTTATCTTCTGCATGAGAATCATGAATTCCCTGTCCTCCTGCTGCTCCTGCTGCTGCTCCTGCTCCATCATGTCTTCCTTGCAGCCCGGTTTTTCAGTCGGCTCGAGAAAAGCCGCGCCACGCCGTGCTTCATGACTTTCTGAATATCCTGCCGGGACCGTCGAACGTCTCGAACCCGGCGGCCGCCCGGCCTCTCAGCGATTCAGTCAACCCAAGGACCAGGAAGCCGTCCCGCCCGAGCGCCCGATGGAGCGCCGCCAGAATGTCCTCCTGGGAGGAGCGGCTCAGAAAAATGAGCATGTTCCTGCACACTATGAGATCCATGCCGGTAAACGGCTTATCTTTGGCCGCGTCATGGTGCTTGACGCGAATGAGCCCTTTCCACTCGCTGCGAAGCGCGTACCTCCCGCCCGGCTCGCCGAGGAAGTACCTGGCTCGAAGGGCGGGGTCCATGCCGCCGAGCTGCGCTTCCTCGTACACTCCTTCCCTTGCCCTGGCCAGGCTCTCACGGTCTATGTCCGTGGCCGTGATGGAGATGCGAAATTCCCCCAGCCTGTCCCCGAGCCGCTCTGCCAGCACGATGAGCAGGGAGACGGCCTCCGAGCCGTCGGCGCAACCGCAGCTCCACAGCCGCACCGGTTTCACGCTCCTTCTCGCCTTGGACTCGATGATCTCCGGGATCACTTTTTCACTGATGGCCCCGAAGACCGCTGCGTCCCTGAAGAACTTCGTCACGTTGACGGTAAGGGCCTGCAGCAGCTTGTCCCATTCCCCGGGATGGCGCCTTAGATATGCGGCGTACCCGCGAAACGATTCGCTCCTCGTGACCTGGAACCTGGAGCTTACCCTTCGCATCAGCACGCCTTGCTTGTACCCGGAAAAATCCAGGCCTTTTTCCCTCTGCACCATGGCAAGAACGCGCATATAATCGTCCTTCGATATCATGTTATCCAGGGGACGAAACGAAAAACAGGACGGCCCCTCAGTCAATACCCGGCTGCGGCAACGATCTCAAACCTACCGCAAATATAATGCCAGGAAAACCCGGTGAAAAAGACGCATGAATAAAGGGCATTGGCTCTTCAGACAGCCCAGGTTCTCAATACTGCAAACGCAATGTCTCAAATTGAGAATCAAAACAGGGGAGTACCTGGAGCGCTTCGGCAACATGTCCTACTGCAGACTGCAGACAGGATGACATGAAAGGCGCAACCATTATCGCTTTTTTGATTTTGGCTCTCATTCTCTGGTACGGTTTCTGAGGGCGCCGGCTGCCGTCAGCAGCGTCCAACCTGAGAGAGGAGGCGAACAGCGTGGCCGGAAATCTTTCACATGAGCTTGAAAACGCCTGCTGCCTTATTTTCGAGCCTGCCGCGGAATTTTCGAGTGAATTCCTGGAGAGCCTCCGGCCGTCTCAGGTCAATAATGCGTTCAGGAGAAAAGCTTTTCTTATTCATCCGGACCGTGCGGCTGCAATCGGAATCAATGAATACCTGCTGAATGAGCGCTTCAAGGAGCTTTCCCAGGCCTATGAAAAGCTGCTTTCAGCCGCAAGGAACAACCAGGTGCTTTCCGGTAACCATTGCACCGATGCCTGGAAACATCACCCTGGAAGCGGGGCGGCCGCACGGCGGGAAGAGCGGGAAGAGCGGGAAGAGGTGAACAGCCGGAAAGGGCCCGAGCGGAAAGCCGGCCATTATTACCGCGGAGGCCTTCCCGGCTGGGAGCTCAGGACAGGCCAGATGACATATTATTCAGGCCTTGCTCCATGGGGAGCTTTTATCGACTCGCTTGTATGGCAAAAGAGGCAGCGGCCCCCTCTCGGTCAGCTCGCGGTGGAGTGGAAAATCCTCACGAGGCAGGATGTCCGGGAATTACTGCAGCTGAAAAAAAGTATCGAGAGGATCGGCGATTGCGCTCTAAGAAAGGGCTATGTTACCGGCTTCGAGCTGTCGGCCCTTGTCGGCTTGCAGCGCAGGCTTCAACCGCGCATCGGGCTGTACTTCGTTGAAACAGGAATCCTTTCCAGCTCCCGAATCCATGACATGGTGAAAAGAATGAAGGAGCACAACAGGAAGGTCCGCAGGGAGAAAATCCTGAAGCAGTGCTCGCCATAGCCGGTGCAGCGCCGGGAGCGGTTATCTTCTTATCTTGAATTGCTTCATCTTCCTGTACAGGGTGGCCCTGGAGACGCCGAGCGCGTCGGCTGCTTTCTTCGTGTCCCCGCCGAACTGCGCCAGGGCCATTCGGATGGCGTGCTCTTCCATTTTGTCGAGCCTGCTCACCGGGCCGGGCGGCTGGCTGGAAAGCCCCGGCGAATCCAGGCCCGGAAAGTGCATAGGCGCCAGAGGTCCACCGCCGGCCAGCAGCAGGGCCCTTTCAAGGACATTGGAAAGCTCGCGCGTGTTTCCCGGCCAGCCATACTGCTGCAGCAATGCCGCGGCATCGGCATCAAGGGTTTGTGCTGCGGCCCCTTTTTCTTCCAGGATATGTTGGATCAGGCCGAGAAGGTCTTCATGCCTCTTTCGAAGGGGAGGAAGCGTTATGGGAAAGACGTGC
>JBDRLK010000309.1:0-4289 GCA_043813155.1 Pseudomonadota bacterium
CAGCCTCCTGGATTCTTCCCTTCGGGACAACTACCTTGAGCTTTTTCATAATGCCCTCACTTATATTACAGACTTAGACGAAAAAAAAGGGGTCAGACCCCTTTTTTTCAACTTGACACAGCGCCCGGTGCGTCGTTATAACATCAGATGTGATTAATCATTCTGGAAAGACTCACCGCATGATCATGCCCGGGCCCCGGGCAAAGGGACCCGGGGAGGCCGTTCTCTAGGCGCGACTATTCCATATTTGTTAATTCTGAAAGACACCTATTGAAGGAGGGTGGTGATGTACACGCGCAGATTCTACAGGGAGTGGGTCAGGGAAGATGGGCTCCTCACCTTCGACGTGAAGGTCGATGAGAGCGATCTCAAGATTCTCTGCGACAGGGACCTCAAGAATGAGGCGCTTCGGGCGCTTCGAAAAATCCGGCGCGACCTGGAAGCCTACATTGACCGCGACCCCTCCTTCCTGACCGCCTTAGAGCCTTACAGTGTGGCAGCGGACGCCCCCCCCCTTGCCGCTGCCATGGCCAGGGCGGCCGTCGCCTGGTCGGTCGGGCCCATGGCGGCCGTGGCCGGCGCCGTGTCGCAGGCCGTGGGCGAGAGCCTTCTTGAGCAATGCTCGGCCGTAATTATCGAAAACGGCGGCGATGTGTACGTAAAATCCGAAAAACCGGTGAAATTCGCCCTCTATGCCGGTGAAGATTCGCCCTTTTCGAACAGGGTCTTCTTCGAAGTGAATGCTCGAGAGGGCCTTGGCGTTTGCACGTCGAGCGGCGTTGTCGGGCCCTCTGTCTCCTTCGGCAGGGCCGACGCTGTCACCGCCATGGCGCCGGACGCGGCCGTGGCCGACGCGGCGGCAACGGCAATCGCCAACAGGGTGCAAAGCGCGCAGGACATCGAGCGCGTTGTTCAGGAGGAGAAGGACAGGGGCCTGCTGCAAGGCCTCGTAGCCTGCGCCGGCGACAGGATCGGTTTTTTCGGCGACATGAAGCTCGTCGCGTAGGTAGCTGCACGCAAGCGCGGCTCCCTCGCTTTCGCCCGGGACAAGCTTCGGCGTGCCCGTCCAACCGTCCATGGTGTAGCTGCACGCCCTCGGCGTGCCTGACGGCTGCAACAGGAGGAAACCATGATACAGAAAAGCGTTATTTTAAATTTTCCAAGCACGGTCGTGGACAAGCCTGTTTTGTGCGACATGATCCGCCGCTACGACATCGACGTGAATATATTGCAGGCCACCATCACCCCGGGCGAAGAGGGCAAGCTTTTCGCCATCGTCAAGGGGGACAGGCCGGCCGTGGACAGGGCCATGGCGTATCTTGCGGACCTCGGCGTGCGGACCATTTTCCCGGCCAAAAACCTGGTCTGGGACGAGCAGCTTTGCGTCCACTGCGGAGCCTGCGTGGGCCAGTGCCTGCCCAGGGCGTTTTCCGTTGAACCGGGCTCGCTGCAGGTTGCCTTTGACTCCGACCGATGCATAGCCTGCGAGCTGTGCGTTCCGGCCTGCTGCTACGGGGCCATAGAGTCCATCGGCGAGCACCTGCGAAGGAAGGGAGAATTGTAATGGCAAAGACATACGAGGAAATAAACGAGAAGATTGGAAAGAAGGAAGCGGTCGTCGTCACGGCCGAGGAGATGATCGGGATCGTGGAGGAAAACGGAGCGAAGGAGGCGGCGAGAAAAGTGGACGTCGTTACAACCGGGACCTTCGGCCCCATGTGCTCGAGCGGGGCTCTTATAAACGCCGGGCACACGACGCCCAGGATGAAGATTCAGAAGGCCTGGCTCAACGGCGTGCCCGCCTGCTGTGGCATCGCGGCCATCGACATGTACATCGGCGCGACCGAGCTGCCCGAGGACGATCCCCTGAACAAGGTTTACCCCGGCCGTTTCGAGTACGGCGGCGGCCCTGTTATCGAGGATCTCGTTCGCGGCAAGGACGTGAAGCTTAAGGCCGCGGCCTATGGCACGGACTGCTACCCGAGAAGGGAGCTCGAGACGCTCATCAATTTGAGGGACCTCAACACCGCCCAGCTGCTCAACCCCCGCAACGGCTACCAGAACTACAACGTGGCGGTCAATGCCTTCGGCCGCAAGCCCATCTATACCTACATGGGCATCCTGCGGCCGAAAATGGCGAACGCGAACTACTGCAGCGCGGGCCAGCTCTCGCCGCTCCTCAACGACCCGGAGTACCGCACGATCGGAATCGGCACGCGCATTTTCCTGGGCGGGGCCACGGGCTATGTTTTTTACCACGGCACGCAGCACAACCCCGGCGAGGAGCGCACGGCCGCGGGCGTGCCCATGGGCGGGGCGGGGACCATCGCGGTCACGGGCGACCTGAAGAAGATGTCGGCCGAGTACCTGCGCGGGGTCTCCATTACGGGATACGGCGCGTCGCTGGCCGTGGGCATCGGCATTCCCATACCGATTCTCGACGAGGATATGGCGCGTTTCACCGCGGTGCGGGACAGCGACATCTTCGCGCCGGTCGTGGATTATTCGCGCAACTACGGCCTCAACGAGGGAGGGCCGCTGGCCCACGTCAGCTACGAGGAGCTTCGCAGCGGATCGATCAGTGTGAACGGAAAGAAGACAAAGACCTCGGCCCTGTCGAGCTATGCCAAGGCAAGGAAGATCGCGGAAATTCTGAAACAGAGGATCGCTTCGGGCGGCTTCCTGCTGGGCAAACCGGTGGAGCTGCTGCCCGGGCCCGAGTCCGGCGCGGCGTTCAAGCCGCTGGCCTTCAGGGAAGTCAAAAAAAATCAGCGCGTGTAGCTGCGCGCCCCCGGCGCGCAGGAAGGATGGGTAGTATGGTGCTGCGCGCCCTCGGCGCGCCTCGATGAGCCTCAAGGGAGGCAGGGATTCAGAAACAGGGAGGAGCCATGATCGTACTGAAATTCGGAGGAAGCTCGCTGTCGACAGCCGGAAAAATCAGGCGCTGCATTGAAATCGTCAGCCGGGAGCTCGAACGCGAGCCCATCGTCGTGGTATCGGCCCACGGCGGGATGACCGACTGCCTGCTCGAGGCCGCACGCAAGGCCCTCGCCGGAGGCGTGGACACGGAAAATTTCGAGACCTTTCACTTCGGCCTGGTGGACGCGCTCGGCGTGGACAGGCGGCTGATCGAGGGCCTGGTCCGCAGGCTCGAGACGCTTCTTCACGGCGTGAGCCTCATCGGCGAGCTGACGCCAAGGACCACCGACCACGTCATGTCCTTCGGGGAGCGCCTCGCGTCCGTTGTCATGGCGGCCGCACTGACGAACGAAGGCATTGCAGCCGCCTCGGTGTCGGCCTGGGACATCGGCCTTTACACGGACTCGAGCTTCGGCTGCGCAACGCCGCTCGACGGGATCGAGGAGAAGATTGCGGGCCGCCTGGGGGAGTTTGCCGAGGTCCCGGTCATCACCGGGTTCATAGCAAAGGACCGCGAGGGCAGCATCACCACGCTGGGAAGAAGCGGGAGCGATTACACGGCCTCGATCATCGGCGCGTCCGTGGGCGCGGAGGAGATCCAGATCTGGACCGACGTGGACGGCGTCATGACCGCGGACCCGTCCGTGTGCGCCGACGCCCGGAACCTGCCCGTGCTGTCGTTCAACGAGGCGAGCGAGCTTGCCACCTACGGGGCCGAGGTGCTCCATCCATCCACGCTCCTTCCGGCGGTGAGAAAAAACATACCCGTGAAAGTGGCCAACACGGCCAGGCCCGAAGAGCCCGGGACGCGCATCGTCATCCAGGCCGCGCTTTCCGGCAGGCTGGCCAAGTCCATCGTGTACAAGGAAAACCTGTGCCTCATCAGCCTCGTGTCCCACAGGTTTCTTTCCACGGCCGGGTTCCTGACCGCCGCGCTTTCGGTGCTCGCAAAGCACGGCATCGACATCCACATCGCGGCCACGAGCCACTGCGGCGTGTCCTTTGTCACGGCCCGTCCTTACGAAAGCGGCGTGCTGGAGCCCGCGGCAGCGGAGCTCGGAGGTTTAGGGGAGGTCGCCATGGAAATGGACAAGGCCGTCGTCTGCGTCGTGGGCGAGGAGCTGAGAGGGAACCACGAGGTGCTCGGCAAGGTGTTCAAGACCCTGGGTGAAAGCGGCATCAACGCCAGGATGGTTTCCCAGAGCGCCTCGGAGATCAATGTTGCATTTCTCGTGGACAACGCCCAGATCGACCCGGCCGTCACGGCCCTTCACGGCCTGATCGCTTGAATTTCACGGCATGGTTTGATTCCGGGGCAGGGGAGGCTTTAGCCCATTGGCGTTAACTTAGTACAGCGCCCCGCAAATCAG
>JBDRLK010000310.1:0-8629 GCA_043813155.1 Pseudomonadota bacterium
CCGCTCATGCCGGGCATGGACAGGTCGGAGAGGACGAGATCGAATTTCCGCCCGGCTATGATCTTCAGCCCGGACCTGGCCTCGGGCGCCATCGTGACCTCGAAGCCGAGCTTCTCGAGCATTTTCGAATGCACGCGCCTGGCCACGCGATCGTCGTCGACAACCAGCGCGACCTTTCCCTCATAGGGCGGGGAATCCACTCCTTCGGTTATCTCGTAGCCGCTCTTTTCGACTTCTTTTTCGACTTCTCCATCGGCATCGACGTCCTTTTCAGTTTCTTTGTCGCTCATTTATCGCTCACGATAATATACCTGAAATAAACCATATTTTAAGGTAATTGGCAACAACAACCCGCTTTTGGCGGGATTTGATAAAAATTAATAAAAACGATATGTTTGAGGTCGCGTGGATTTTCAGATATATAAGGAGAACAGGACATCGAAATTCGCAGGAGGAGCATGATGAAAAAAAACTTGGGCGCACTGTTTGCGTGGGGTCTCTTCTTCGCCCCCCTGGAAGCCTTCGGCGCTCAGAAGAACTGACCCCCCTATGCTCATGAAAACTGACCCCACCCCAATTGAGGGATTGCTCTCATAAGATAATCCAACCGAAGATCAGCCCCGAGTTTCACCAGAGATATCAGAGAGAAATGTCTTCAGCTTGAAGCTGGCGTGATTTTTACTCCATGCTTGAGAGCGAGTAAATAAGCATGGAGATCAGAGAATGCCTCGAAAGACTATCTTTTGTCGTTGCTGCAAGCGATGGCTGCCTGCTAATCCGAGGGTGAAGAATCAACACTACTGCGGCGATGCGAAATGCCAGAGGAAAAGGCGCAGTAAATTTCACAAGACCAAGATGGCTAAGGACGAGGACTACAGGCAAAACTATCTGGCCAGCCTTGCCAAATGGCGCGAAGCTCACCCCGCCTACATGCAGGAGTATCGCGCCGGGCACCCTGCGTACGTAGAAACCAACCGTGAAAAGCAGAAATTGAGGGATCGCTGGAGGCGCAAGTGCGCTGACGTGCTTGTAAAAATGTACTCGTTATCCGTGCAACCGCCTGGAAACATTGGAAAAACCGGGAGGGACCCCGGCTGTCCCGTGCTTGTAAAAATGTACTCGTTATCCGAGAAAACGCAGCATGAGGGGGCACTTTCGCCCCCGGTTCCGGGATGAGCAGGCGCTTGTAAAAATGTACTCGATGGAAAGCTGGGGGGAACAAGGTTATGTTGGTGAGATTGAGTCGTGAGAAATTACCAGGAGGCGCGAAATGAGACAGGAAAAAATCATCGATTCAACGAGACTCCGGACGCACGAAGGCTCGTTTGCCTATATCCCGCACCGGTTTTTGCGGGGCGGTTTTTACGCCGCCTGCACGGTGGCCGAGTTGAGCGTCTACCTGCTTTTGGTGCTGGCTGCCGACCGCAACGGCGTGAGTTTTTACAGCCGAGCGAGGATGAGCCTTCTGACCGGCCTTGACCTGGACCGGCTGGAGCGGATTCTTGCCAGCCTCGATGTTATGGGGCTGATCGCCCGCGAGGACACTTACACGCAGGTCCTGGCCTTGCCGGCCAAGCTGGCGAAACGAGGCGGGGGAGAGGGATCCGGGGGTCCGCGGCAGGCCGCCGCCGTGTCGGTGGCCGAGGCGCTGCACGCCTTTACCCGCAGGCTTCAGCAAAAAACGGCAGGCAGGTGAGGCCTGGGCCGTGGAGCTGGAGTTTCACCAGATCGCATTGCGCTACGAGAAGCTGCGGGTCAGGGACCGGGGCCGGCAGGCCCGCCTGACCGCCTCGCTGGTCGAGCACGGGCAGTTGAGCGAGGTGCTGGTAGTGAAGGGGGCCGGGGGCCGCTACGTGCTCATCGACGGGTACCGTCGGGTCGAGGCTCTGGCGCGGTTGGGCCACGACACGGTGCGGGCGATGGTGCTTTCCATGGGCGAGAAGGAGGCGCTGATGTACCTGTACCGCATGGAGGCGGGCGCCCGGCGCTCGGCGCTGGAGGACGGGTGGCTTCTGAGCGAGCTGTGCGAGGCACACCGCATCAGCCAGGATCAGCTGGCGGTGCAGATGCAGCGGTCGGTCAGCTGGGTCTCGCGCCGCCTGGCCCTGGTGAAGGTGCTGCCCGAGCACATCCAGCAGCTGGTGCGCAAAGGCAAGCTGTGCGCCTATGCGGCGGGCAAATATCTGGTGCCCTTGGCGCGCGCCAAGCCGGAGCACTGCGAAAAGCTCGTGGAAGGGATCAAGGACCAGGGGCTGAGCACCCGGCAGATCGGGGCGTTGTACGCGGCGTGGCGCGAAAGCGGCGCGAAGCAGCGCGAGCGCATCGCGCAGCAGCCCGCGCTTTTTTTGCGCGCGCAGGACGAAATAGCCCGCTGCGACCCTCCCGCGGGGCCGGGGGCCGAGTCGATGGAGAAAAGGATATCGGGCCTGGGCGGTTTTTGCCGCGGGCTGAGAAAGGCGATCAGAAAGCAGGCAGAGGCGACGGGGACCGGATGGATTGACGAGCGTCTGCGGCAGGCTTGGCACGAGACGCTCATGGACATGAAAGCGCTCATTCAGACAGGCAAGGAGGTTTTCAATGCTGGAGACGGACAAGCGTGCGGCGATCCTGCTGCTGGCCGCGCAGGGTCACGGGATCAAGTCCATCGCACGGACGCTTAAAATCTCGAAGGCGACGGTCCGCAAGGTTATTCGCAGCGGCCGGAAACAGGTGCCCGAGATAAGGCGGACGCAGGCGGCCCAGGAGCACCTCGATCTCATCCGCAGGTTGCACGGCGAGTGCAAGGGCAACCTGGCGCGCGTGCACGAGAAGCTGCTCGATCATGACATTGTCATCGGCTACTCGTCGCTGACGCGTTTCTGCCGTCTGCACGAGATCGGCAGCGGGCCAAAACCCTACGCCGGCTCCTACGCATTCGCCGCCGGATCGGAAATGCAGCACGACACCTCGCCGCACAAGGTCGAGGTGGGCGGTAAAATACGCCTGCTGCACTGCGCCTCGCTGGTTTTGTGTTTCTCGCGCATGATCTTTGCCCAGTGCTATGCGACTTTCAACCGCTTCCTGTGCAAGGTTTTCCTGACCGACGCCCTGCGCTATTTTAAAGGTGCGGCAAAAAAGTGCATGGTGGACAACACGAGCGTTGTGATCGCCAGTGGAACGGGGCCAGATGCCGTGCCGGCCCCGGAGATGAAGGCGTTTGCCGATCGCTTCAATTTTACATTCAAGGCCCACAGAGTCGGGGACGCCGATCGCTCCGCCCGCGTCGAGCGTCCCTTTCACTTCATCGAGAACAATTTTTATTCCGGCCGCAGCTTCGAGGACACGGCCGACCTGAATCGCCAGTTTGTCGCGTGGTGCGACAAGGTCAACCGCCGGTACAAGAAGCACATCCGGGCGGTCCCGATCGAGCTTTACCAGGCCGAGCGGCCGCAGCTCAAGCCGTTGCCTATCTACGTGCCCGATGTGCAGCTCATCCATCAGCGCACCGTGGACGTGGAGGGCTACGTCAACCTGCACACGAACCGCTACAGCATGCCGGAAGGTCTGCTCGGCCGGCCGGTGCAGGTGCGGGAAACCAAGAACAAGGTCCGCGTGTTTCTCGGGCACAAGCTGTTGGCCGAGCACGCGCGCAGGGAGGACGGGGCCCACGAGCGCGTGACCCTGCCCAAACATCGCTACACGAACCGCTGGCAGCGCAAGGGCCGAGCCCGGCCGCCGCTTCCCGAAGAAGGCTCGCTGCGGGCCGCGGGCCCGGACCTGTCGGCCCTGGTCGATCGGCTCAAGACCAAGCACGGGGGCAGGGCCGCGAGGGCCATCAAGCGCCTGCACCGCTTCTACCTCGATTACCCGACCGAGGCCCTGTGCGCCGCGGCGGCCGAGGCGGTCCGATACAACCTCTGCGATCTTAACCGCATCGAGCGCATGGTGCTTCGCACCGTGGCCGGAGAGTTTTTCCGGCTGGAGCCAACCCCCAACCCAGACAAGGAGCACGACGATGGACGACAACCTGGATCAACTTCTCACGAACCTGAGACTGAAACGGATACGACAGATTCTTGAGCGCGAGCTCGAGCGGGCGGCGAAAAAACAGCCGAGCTATGCCGACTTTCTGGCCGGTCTGCTGCGCGAGCAGTACCATTTCCGCCAGGCCCAGAGCCTCGAGTACCGCATCAGCAAGGCCTGCTTGCCGGAGCCCTGGACTCTCGAAACGTTTCCCTTCAACCTGCAGCCCGGCGTGCGCCGCTCCACGATCATGCAGCTGGCCGAGCTGGACTTCATTCCCAAGGCCCAAAACATCGTGATGATCGGTGATGCGGGAGTGGGCAAGACCGGGCTCGCCGTGGGGATCATGCTCAAAGCCCTCGAGAACGGCTACCGCGGCCGCTTCGTCAAGGCCCAGGACCTCTTCGACGAGATGTACGCTTCCCTGGCCGACCGCTCCACCCGCTCTCTCGTCAGGAAGCTGGCCAACATCGACCTCCTTGTCGTCGACGAGCTCGGATATCTCACGATCCGTCCCGAGCAGGCCAACATCTTCTTCAAGCTCATGGACGAGCGCTACTGCCGAAAAGCCACAATCGTCACAACGAATTTGGAGTATGACGACTGGTACGGCTTCCTGGGAAACAAGAAGATGGTCGAGGCCCTGCTCGACCGCATCCGTCATCACTGCTTCACCATTTCTATCAAAGGGCCTTCGATCAGGGATCTTACCTCCTCGACGCCGACAAAGATGCCGACCAGGAAGAAAAGAACAAGCAAGAAGAGGAAGAAGAAGTAGATTCAGGAAAGCATATCCAGTTTTATTTTCTCGCCTCCTCCCTTAAGCATATCCAAAACGATCCAGATCCTTTTCAGAATCCCATCTGGAATCCTGCCTCCTCGATGGGGTCAGTTTAACTGAGCACAAAGGGGTCAGTTTTGGTGAGCGCCGAAGATACAGATGGGACTTGCGAGAAGGCGATAAACCTTTAAAATCAATATATTGAAAGAATCCAACCGGATCCTGACGCTGTAGGTAAAATCAGTTCTCGACCGCATGAAAAAATCAAAGCCCAAGACAATGAAAAAAGAAGACGTGCTCATGATCCCCATCGTTGAGCTTGGGGTAACGCAGTCGTACAAGGAGCTCATGGGCAAAAACCTGGAGAACGAGGGGCTCGAGGAGCATGTTATCGGGGAGGCCATTCAGAAAATTGATTTTCGTCTCAACGAAAAGGGGGCTCTTCTCAAGTCCGAAGCCATGATCATGGTCAAGATGAACGGGGACCCGGTCAAGGAAATGATTTTCAACAAGCCGTTCCTGATCCTGCTCAAGCTGAAAAAGAGCAAGCATCCCTACCTGGCCGTGTGGATCGGGAACCCTGAGTTCATGACAAAGAGGAAACAGGAGGAAGAGTGATTGACAGGTTGCGCTGCGGCCTGCTAATTTTTCCATGACGCTGAGCGGCGGCGGCGCCACGCGCATCCTGGCGATCCACTCCTCGTTCGAGAGGGACACGCCGGCGCTCACAGTCCAGCGGCTCACGTTTCAGGGAGGCGTGCGCTCTGGCTCCGGCGAGGGGACCGAGAACGGCGGCGGCGCGATCTACAGGCTGGGCGGAACACTGGCGATCATCGACTGCACCTTCAGCGGAAACCAGTGCCCGGGCGAGGGACAGGACGTAGCAGGCGGTGCGGTTTACTCCATCGGCAGGGGGCTGACGGCTGTTGAAGGCAGCCGCTTTTTTGACAATTCCGGAAGCAACGGCGGGGCGCTGGGCAACCTGCACAACGACCTCGTCATTGCAAACAGCATCTTTGCCGGAAACGCGGCAACGGGCAGCGGCGGAAACCCGGGAAACGGCGGCAACGGGGGGGCGATCTACATAGACGGTGTGGGCCAGACCGTGGAGATCTGCGGCGCCACGATCAGCGGAAGCGCGGCCAATGCCTATGGCGGGGGGCTTTTCCGCGTATCGAACGACGGCACGGGCACCATGACCATGGACACGTGCACAATCGACGGCAATAAAATACCGGACCGCAGCCCGAGCATGGCAGGCGGCCTGTACCTGCAGGGCATGGCCGTCACCATGACGGCAACGACCATCTCGAACAACGAGGCGCGCGGCGCGGGCGGAATGTTCGTGGGGCCTGATTCCACCGCGCAGCTTTTCAACGTGACCGTGGCCCACAACACAGCGCTCTCGAGCCTTGGCGGCGGGATTTCCTTTGACGCCGGCGTGACCGGCACGGTCCTCAACTGCACGCTGGCCAACAACCGGGCGCCGGGCGAGGTTGCGTTTGCCGCGGCCACGGTGGGCGGCGGCGCTGTCACGATGCAAAACACCATCGTGGACGGCCACGAGGCAGGCAACGGCTGGAACCCGATCAGCTGCCGCGACCTGCTCATGGAAGGCGGGGGTAACATCCAGTACCCCGTCGAGCGTGCGGGCGGGGGATCGGACGACCCCGATGCCCTGTGCACGCCGGACATCCTGGTGGCCGACGCCATGCTCGGGCCGCTTCGGGACAACGGAGGCCCGACGCTGACACTCATGCCCGACCCCGGCGGACCGGCGCCGGGGCTCGCAACCGGCTGTCCTGCGACCGACCAGCGCGGCGAGCCGAGGGGCGAGCCCTGCACGAGCGGCGCAGTCGAGGTTGAATAACCCGGAGGGAGACATGCGAAGATTCCTGCTGCTGATATCGGCGATTTTCATCGCAGCCTGCGGCGCCGGCCCGAAGCAGAGGCCCGCGAAGCAGGCTGCCGCAGCCGCCGGGCCCGGCATTGCAAAACACGGCCAGGCGGTGGAAGGGGACATGCTGAGGGATTATGACTATGGGTTCGAGCTGAAAAAACCCTCGGCGGACTGGGTCTTTCTCGGTGAGGACGACGCGGCCGAGCTGAACCCCGATGCCATAGCCGGGCTCTACCACCCTGAGCTGAAGATTTTCACGGTCGTTCTTGCCGAAGAGCTTCCCGGTGCGCCCATCGAGGACTACGCGGCGCTGCTCGTCGAGAATATCCCTTTTGAGGATAAAAGCGTTGTCTTCAGCAAAAAGGTCGGCACGGGAGGGGCGAAGGCTCATCAGTTCAAGGTGGAAGGGCTTTACAACGGGGCGCAGTACGTATTCTTCAACACGATCTACCCTCGCGGCGCTTTCTATTTCCAGGTCGGTACATGGATGCCGCGCGGCAGCGCCCTGAAAGTGCCGGGCGGGTCCGCCTTCGTTCATCCGTCCTTCGAGTTCATGGAGGGTGTGAAGCCCTGGAAGAGGGCCCCGAAGAAAGCGGACACCATGACGGGAACAGGCTGGAGAGTGAAGGGAGATGTGTATGAAAACGCGATTTTCGGGTTCAGGTTCGCGCTGCCGGAAAAAGGCTGGCGCTTCATGGGCAAGGCTGAGCTGAGAAAGGTCAACCCGAACGCGGCCCTGGGCATGACGAACGTCCAGAGCGGTCTCATCGCCATCGTGATCGCGGAAAAGCTGGGGAAGATGACAAAAGAGGATTTCGAAAAGCTCATGGTGGACAGCTTTGTGAAGGAAAACCAGCCGCAGCAGCAGACGATGAGCATGGTCAAGGTGGGGGAGCAGAAGATGTCCGCCCATCTCTTCGAGCAGGTCGCCATGGAGAACATCGCGCTGGACTTTTCACTCGTCACCTTGAAAAAAGAAACAACCGGGTGCCAGATCCTGGCGTGGTGGGCCCACGCCAAACAGGAGAAGGCGCTCTCGCGCCTGTCCGGGATCTATTCCGGGTTTTCGTGGCTTCCCGAGGTTGAAAGGGCGGCCCTGGCCGGGGAGCTGATGGAGCAAGGGGCCGCCGAAAGGCTCGTGGCGCCGGGGGAGAGCTTCCGGGACAACGTGTACAGGAATTTTGACTTCGGTTTTTCGCTGTCTCTGCCGGAAGGATTCTGGAAGGGATCCATCGGCGCCGAGGCGGCAGAAGAAAGCGAAGACGCATCCTTTGTGCTGGAAAACATGAAGCACGGGCTCTATGCTGCCATCGTCCTGGAGGAGGAGGGGACGGGCGCGGCGGCCTATCATGCCGAAGCCCTGGAGGACATGAAAGCCCCGACCGGCATAACGACCGGCACCATCGAGTCCACGGGACTGAAGATCATGTTCACGCGCTACACCCTGAAAGGCAAGGGCAAGGCCTACACCTACCACCTGGCCACCGCGACCAGGGGAACCAGGCATGCCAGGATGCTGATGCACGGGCTTGCCGACAACCTTGACGAGACTAGAGAGCTTGAGACGGCCATGATCAAGGGCATGGCGTTATCCGATGGAGCCGCCCCCGGGAAGGCTTTCCTCGATGACGGATCTTTCCACGATTACCGGCTCGGGTTCAGGGTGGGGCTTCCCGCACAGGGCTGGAAGATCGAGGATGTAACCCCGCAGCAGGTGGAGGGAACGGGCAGCACCGTTCACATGGTCGATCCCTCGGGCCGGACCTCGTGCGTGGCAGGCGCCATCCACACTGAGGTTGACGTCCAGACCTTTGCGCTCGACTTGTTCGACCGGCTGGACGAGCTCAGGAAGCTGAAGCTCGAGCCCCTTGCCGGGAAATCCTCGACGTGGCTGGGGCTGCCCTCAAGGCTGACCATGTTCGAGGACGGCCGGGGGAAAGGGGAAC
>JBDRLK010000311.1:0-5006 GCA_043813155.1 Pseudomonadota bacterium
GCCAGGTCATCATCGACGAATGCCATCACATATCGGCCTTCAGTTTCGAGCGGGTCATCAAGAAGGCAAAGGCTCGTTTTGTTCTCGGCCTCACGGCAACGCCGACCAGGAAAGACGGTCATCACCCCATCATCATGATGCAGTGCGGGCCGATCCGGTTTCGAACGAGCACGAGAGCCCAGGCGCTCGAGCGTCCCTTCGAGCACGTGGTCATTCCAAGGTTCACGGATTTTTCCCTGCCCGTCGAGCTGCAGGTCACAGCCACGACCTCGACAACGGCCATCCAGGATATTTACGCCGCCCTGGTGCTCAACGGGCAGCGCAACATGATGATCTTCAACGATCTCATGATGGTGCTGGAACAGGGGCGTTCGCCTCTTCTCATCACGGAAAGGACCGAGCACCTGGAGTACTTTGCCGGAATGCTGAAAGGATTTGCGAAAAACATCATCACCCTCAAGGGCGGCATGGGCGTGAAGAAGCGCAGGGAGGTTGCAGAACGCATCGCCTCCATCCCGGACAGCGAAGAAAGGCTGCTCCTGGGCACGGGGCGATACATAGGCGAGGGGTTCGACGACGCGAGGCTGGACACGCTGCTGCTGGCGCTTCCCATCAGCTGGCGCGGAACGCTGAAGCAGTACACGGGCAGGCTTCATCGCCTTCACGAAAGCAAGAAAGTGGTAAGGATCTACGACTACGTGGACGCCGACGTCCCGGTGCTGATGAAAATGTACGCCAGGCGCCTCAAGGGTTACAGGGCCATCGGCTACACGCTTTCAGGGGATGAGGAATTCGCGCTGAACAAGGAGAGGAAAAACCCGTAGCTGCTGAATACAAGAAATAGATTTCTGCCCGCACCTTTACAACCACGTTCATGATGGGTTTAATTGATCTGATGGCAAACGGAACAAAGCGGGTGATCCAGAAGCATTTTTATACCATTCTTCACGAGGATTTCATGGACAAGACGCTTCGGTCCATCTATCCTCGCGGTGTTTCCTTTTTCGTGAACGGCAGCTACGTGGCCGTGCCGGAAGACGAGGAGCTTTCCGACGGCCGTATATTCTATACTACTAACCAGTAACTTCTGGTTTTTAGTAGAAGGATTACGGAACAGTCCTGATCGCTCGGCTACCAGCCTTCAGCTTTCAGCTATCAGCACTCAGCTTCGAGGAATTGTTCCTCCAAAAGCTGAAAGCTGATCGCTGACAGCTTTTTGGCTGCGGCCGAAGGCCGCGATGTGTCTACGTGGGACGCAGAAAAGAGCACGCGGGAGGATACGAGGGCGCGCAGCCGGCCCGTGCGAAACCTTTCCAGCGCGTCATCGCGCTCGGCCCTGCCGATGTCGCAGGTCAAGGGCATGATCAGGTGCGTGCGCGCAACCTCGTAGGCTGTTTCATTGTCCGCCGTGAAGACCAGGACCCTCGAGCGCTGATGCCTCTTCAGGAGCCTGCTCAGGGCTTCGGCCTTGGCCCCCGGGAATGCAAGCACCTTTCGCGCGCGAAGCCGCGCCTGCAGCGCGCGGCGGCCCTGCGGCGTGCGGGAGGCCCAGCGCATAAAATCCCGCCAGTCCGATGACGGCGAAACAGATCGAAACCTCTTGAACACCGGGCTGAACAGGGCCATGGCCTCGTCATAGCGTCGGCGTTCGCGTGCGTTAAGGTCCACGGATATCGTCATCAGGTCGAAATTCGCCAGGAAGCTGCCGGCCAGGTCGCCGATGACGAGCTTATAGACGACCGGCCCGATGAGCAGGGACAGGCGGCCCGCCGCCCCCGCGTCGTCGGTATCGGGAGGGGTTGCGGTCAGGCCGAGCCTCATGTCCGCGACGCACATCTCGAGGGCCTCATCCTGCATCCTTCCCCCGAAGTGGTGCGCTTCATCGACCACGAGCATGCGGAACCGGTTGCCCAGGCTCTGCATGTGGCGCTGCTCACTCGCGAACGTGGCCACGGTCACGGGCGCGATCGTCCTCTCCCCGTCGCCGAGCCGGCCCACGGTTCCCCGGTAGAAGCCGGAGATCACGCGATGCCACTGGTCGAGGAGGACCCGCGTGGGCACGAGGCACAGGCCGCTGCCAGGAGCTTCTCGATCTCCTGGAAACCGCGCCGTACATCTGGTGGCATTACCGACGCTACGGCGTGAAGGCCCTGGTCGCCCCGGGCAAAAAGGACGAGGCGCTGCGCTATGCCGAAAGGTCCATCGGGCTTAACGACGCTCTCAATCAGCATCGTCCAGCTCCCTTGTGAATTCATCGGGGTCTTTTCGCGGTGCCGATAACACGCTCTCCGGTACATCAAATTTAAATGATATTGCCATCCATGCTCCCTCTGGATCAACAGGGCTCACCCGGCTTATGAATTCACCATCACCAACTCCGACATGATATTGACATTCAATAATTCCTGGGGCATATTCATATCATATCCCCCCGAGTAGCTTCGGCGAAAGGGTGCGAAGCCGCCTCCGGGCGGCTTCCGCGTTTTTAAGGCATGAAAACAAACATCTACGTCGACGGCTTCAATCTTTACTACGGCTCGCTGAAGGGAACGCCATTCAGGTGGCTGGACATTTCAGCCATGTGCCGGCTGCTCCTGCCGAACGACAAGATCAACAAGATCAAATATTTTACCGCCCTGGTTCATCCGCGGCCGCACGACCCGGATCAGCTCACCCGGCAGCAGACCCACCTGCGGGCCTTGAGAACAATCCCCAACCTCACGATCATCAAGGGAAGCTTTCTCAGCCATGAAGTCATGATGCCTCTCGCCCCGCCGAAGAAGGGCTATGTCAAGGTTATAAAAACCGAGGAGAAGGGCTCGGACGTCAACCTGGCCACGCACCTTCTCCAGGACGCGTACCATGACGACTTCGAGTTTGCCGTGATCATCTCGAACGACTCGGACCTGCTCGAGCCCATCAAGGTGGTCACCAGGAAGTTCAAGAAGGACGTGGGCCTGATCAACCCGCAGAAGCATCCCAGCTATGCCCTGAAGCCTCACGTGAAATTCATCAAGCAGATCCGCAAAGGAGTGCTGTCAAAGAGCCAGTTTCCTTCCACGCTGAAAGACAGCAGGGGCAAGTTTAAAAAACCCGCCGCGTGGTAGGACGATTCAAGGATCGCCGCGGCTTCGTCCGGATCGGCGGCCGGGTCAAAGCCCCTGCACTGCCCGGGTCTCCCCGCACTACGAGCGGCGTGGGCGAGCGCCGCGATCATGGCACAGTGTGCGGCCCTTCAGGGCCGCCTGCAACGAGGCGGAAACCGGCGGGGCTGAAGCCCCGCACTACGAGCGGCACGAACGGCTCCTGATGACCTTTCATTCAAATGTAACATCCATGCGGAAACAGCATTTGGTTCGCCCTGTTTGAAATAAAACAAAAAAGAGGATATAGTTATTTTAAAGCGATAAACAGGGAGTTTTTATGAACATGCTTCTTAAAAACGGTCGTATGTTGTTTTTCCCGGGCCCGGCTTTGATCTTCCTTGCCCTGGCCTTGTGTTTTTGCGGCGGCGGCGACGGCCCGGAGGAAGACGGCGACGCTGACGGCGAGGTCGCGCCTGCGGATGCGGATGCGCAGGGCGATAGCGACCAGGAGGGCGAAACCACGGTCCCGGAGACATGCGGAAACGGGATCATCGAATCGGGCGAGGAGTGCGATTCGCTCGAAAGGATTGAATGTACGACCTCCTGCGGCACCACGGGCTACCGCATCTGCGACCTGGGCTGCCGGCTTTCCGACTGCTTTCCTCCCGCAGAGGACTGCAGCAACTCCGAGGATGATGATTGCGACACTTTCGTGGACTACGACAAGGCGGGCGGGGACAGGAACATCACCAACAATCCGGCAACGTCGAGGTGTCCGGTCATTGCCTGGTCGGGCTCGGAGTTCGGCGTCGCTTACCTTGAAAGCGATACACCCTATGGTGCGCCATCGTTGATGTTCGCCAGGATCGACAGCAGCGGCGCAGCGGCCGGGGACGCCGTTGTCGTGGCTTCTTCGTTATCGACCTCTTCTCGAGAGGCATGTTCCACCCTGATGACATGGGACGGCGCCAACTACCTTGTGGTCTGGGAGATACCGGGGACGTACAGTACCGATGGATCCATCATGCTGGCCAGGTACGACAGCGACGGGGAAAAGGCCGGGGATAATATCACGGCGGCCCGGACCGGGGACTCTTCTCGTTCATCGGCGCAGCCTGAAGTCACCAGGGCAGGATCGGAGATTGGTTTTGTCTGGAACCAAAGTGAATCATACGATTCCGCGGGCATCTACTTTGCCCGCCTGAGCGAGTCCGGCGAAAAGATAGGATCGGACATCAGGATTACGGATCCCATATACAACGCGACCAACCCGACCATAAGCTGGACCGGATCGGAGTTTGCCGTTGCCTGGGAGGATGACCGGGACGGGGTCAAGCAGATTTACTGCACCAGGCTTGACAGCCTGGGCACCAAGCTCATGGAGGACAACCGGGTAACGATCAACCCGGGCAACTCGAGCAACCCGCGAAGCCTGTGGACCGGGTCGGGGCTTGCGGTCGCCTGGGAGGACGACCGGGACGGCGTTATTGAAACCTATTTTGCCAGGCTGGATGTCTCCTGCGACAAGATCGGGTCGGACATCAGGATCGACCGCGACCCGACCCCCTCGGTGCAATTCTCTTTTATCTGGACCGGGTCGGAGTACGCCTTTTCATGGCAGGACAACATAGATGACAGCACCCATGAGAGCCTGAGAATATTCATGGCCAGGTTCGACGCGGATGGAGAAAAGCTGAGCCTGACCGTCGCCGTCGACCAGGACAGCCACGGTTCGCTTGCTTCTTCGCTCGCCTGGACAGGATTGGAATTCGGCGTCGCCTGGCAGGACAGACGGGACGAAAACGAAGAATTGTACTTTACAAGAATCGCCTGCAATTGAAGCTCGATAGAACGGCCCATTGGATGATGTTCCGCAACGCCAGCCCGGCATCCTGCCTGCTGCCGGCGCTTCTTCTCGCC
>JBDRLK010000312.1:0-3192 GCA_043813155.1 Pseudomonadota bacterium
CCCGATCCCGAGCCTGAGCCGGATCTTATCCCTGATTTTATACCCGATCGAGAAATAAACCTTGACCATTTTGTGGATTACATCTCGATCGATGACGAGTTTAGTTGCATCGACAGGGATTCAGACGACGTGTGCTATGAAGCCGACTGCGATGATGACGACCCCAACAACTGGGACTCCTGTGACACCTGCGCGGATGGAGACCGTGACGGCTGGTTCGTGCTGTGCGATGCTTATGTGACCATCTCCGGTCCGGACTGCGATGATTCCAGCGGCAGCCGGTTCCCCGGAAATCCCGAGGTGTGCGACGGCATTGACAATGACTGCGATTCCGCCGGCGACGACGGGCTGACCTGCATCACGGCCACGAACGGCGGGGCGACGTATTATCTCAACGTTGTGCCGACGCACCTCTGCATCGATGTTTTTTGCGACTATGATTATGATGGGTGCAGGTGCATCCCAACCCCGCTCGATATCAGGCAGCGCGACAGGACGGTTATCGCCATAGTCGACAGCAGCTGCGACGGAATGTTTCTCGCGGTCCTGCATGACGCCATGGGGGGCGGCGGCGGCGACATCGACGGGACGATTACAAACGATCCGGGCAGCGCTTTCACTGATGAAGAGCTTCTCGTTGACGACTACTGGGGGGAGGATCCCTGCGACTATTATGCTTCAACGTACTTCGAATGCGATTGGGGCTGGAGCTCAAGCTGGGGCGGCGACGGCATGTGCGCGGGCTTCTACGTGAGCAATGCCTGCATCACCTTCGATTTCTACAATTCAAACGACATGGACGGCATTTCATTGTACGACGGAGCAACAGGAACCTATACGGACTTTGCCTACACGCCGGATGTAACACTGTGCATCCAAACCGTGCCCGACGCGTCCTGATTCGCGGTGTGCCCGCAATCAAGATCGAGCAGGAATAATGGCAACGGGAATTGAATAATCATTAATCGAAATCCGGGGCAGGCACATGCGGGAGGCAAAAGCCTCCCTTACCCCTGGAGGGGGGGCGCGGGATCAGTGCACGGCCCTGTCGGAGCCCGACAGCCCCATCTGCCCCGTGAGCCTCTCGATGGTGGAAAGAACGGCCAGGTCCGTTCTGGCGAGCGCCTCTATCTTCCTGCACGCGCTGATGACCGTCGTGTGATTCTTGCCGCCGAAACGGCCGCCGATCTCGGGATAGGACATCTTGAGAAACTCCCTGCAGATGTACATCGCCACCTGGCGCGGCAGCACGACCGTGCGGTTTCTCTTGTCGCCGCGCACATCCGATATCTTGAGGCCGTACGCGGCCGACACGTGCCTTATAACGTCGTCCACCGCCGCCTTGATGGGTGTGACGCCCGTGAAATTCATCATGACCTCCTTCACGAGCTCTTCCGTGACCGCCACCTTCCTTATCTTTGACTGCATCTGCAGGCGTATGAGCACGCCTTCGATCTCCCTGACGTTGTTTTTCCCGTGCTCGGCAACCGTGACCGCCACGCCCTCGGAGATATCGAAGCCCATGAGCTTCGCCTTCCTGTTGACGATGGCAAGCCGTGTTTCAAAACAGAGCGGCTTAATGTCCACGACGAGCCCCCATCCGAACCGCGAGCGCAGCACGTCATCGATCCTTTCCAGCTGCCCGGGCGGCCGGTTCGAGGCAAGCACGATGGTCTTTCCGGCATTGTGAAGCTCGTTGAAGCAGTGGAAAAACTCCTCCTGCGTCTTCTGTTTCGAAGCAATGTACTGGATGTCGTCGATCAGCAGGATGCTGCACTTCTTCCTGTACGTATCCCTGAACTCGCTCATGCTGTTCGAGTTGATTTTTTCAATGAACTGGTTCAGGAAGGACTCGGCCGAAATGTAAACAATACCGTTGCCGCCGCTCTGCTTCCTGGCATGAAAAATGGAACACAGAAGATGCGTTTTGCCAAGTCCCGTAGCGCCGTGAATGTAAAGGGGTGAAATGGCGTGGTCGGGCTCGAAGGCAACCATCTTGCACGCTTCGGCCGCAAGCTGATTCGCGGGTCCCTCGACAAAATGGCTGAACGTGTACTTTTCATTGACGCTCGATTCACCGAAGGGATTGGACTGCCTCGGCCTCTTCTTTCCGGTCCGGCCGCTTTCACCGGACCCCTTCGCGAAGCGGCCGCGCTTCCTGCCGAAAGTAAAGTGAATCTCAAACTCCCTGCCCGCAAGCCTCTTGAATTCCTTGAGAATTTGAGCTCCGTACTTTTCCTTGATCCACTCCCTTGTGAACCTGTTGGGGACGCAGATCTGTATTTTTCCGCCCTCGACCTTCACATCCTGAATCTGCTCAAACCACAGGTCCAGGCTTCCGCCGCATCGCCTCTGAATGGCTTCCACCGCGCTTTTCCACAGGTCGGCATGCTCAACCCTTGACACGGCATTGATTATTACTGCTTCAGCTCGTCTTGCCATTCAATCAATCCTCTTGCGCGGCTGGTGTTGAAAACCCGTTCACACCGAGGAGGTCGCGCAACAACCGTCTCGAAGGGAATTTTCTTTTCCGCCAAAGAACCTGCTTTTGAAAATCGACAGAAGAATATTTTTTGCACAGGTTGCCCTGACAATCAACAGAAAATTTTCGTGAAATTAATAAGCCGTTGATATAATAGACTTTACTCTGGAAAAATTTATTACGCGCTTTGCTCGTTTTTTTTTTGAACAATCGTTCATGAACACGTAAGTGGTTTTAATTACTGATGGATTGTTGGAAAATTTCCGGCCATGCCTTCATAGCACCTGATGGCCGACCTTTGAAGGGCCGTGCAACGTTTGGCAGTCACCAAACAACGCTCAAATGAATGCCCGGCCGCCGCGCGCTCTTGTCATGGGGGATTTTCAGGATGCCATCGGGAAAACGGCTTCTTGAACCGATGAACCGGGCCGGCTGTAAAATAACCGTGTCACAAAGGCGCTCTAACGTGTGCCGCGAAAAAATTTCCTCATTACACCTGAGGCAAGAAAAGCAATCATCAATATAACGCCGATGAAAAGCGCCTGCGGCGAGTCATGGCCCGCATCCACGCGGCACCCGCACGCGCATCCCCTGTCCACGCAGTCATCGAGACCGCCCACGGGGGAATCGCATGTGCCCGGATCGTTCTCGACGGGATAAAGCGTGCAGAGCCCTTCGATGTCGTCGTCGTCGAGGTCTCTTTTTTTCAC
>JBDRLK010000313.1:0-2940 GCA_043813155.1 Pseudomonadota bacterium
TCCACTTGCCCTCGGTTGCTTTCAACCGTGGAGTACGTGTTGGCCATATCGACGAAGCCATCGTTGTTGAAGTCGCCAATGTAATTGACCGTATCGTTCGTGCCCCCGCTTCCGGTTCCCTGGAATTCGAAATTCAACACCGCATCCTCTGTGGTCATGGAGGCGGAAAGGCTTCCGCCGAAGTAGGCAAAACCCTCGCCATCTCCATCGCCATACCGGAATGCCCCAAAAAGGATATCTTGCACGCCATCCCCATTGATATCGCCATTTGTGACAACGTTGAATCCCATTCCCATTCCAACCATCCAGCCCAGGTAGTCCGAGGCGGGTGCCGAAGAACTGTTTGCAATCGTATACGAGGGGTCGGCAAGGAAATTTCCCGCTCCCGAGTTCCTGTATATGTACATGACGCCGGCTCCGCCGTTGTACCACGGGGCCGCCACCATGAGGTCGTTCTTTACGTCTCCGTCAATGTCCCCGAGACCCGAGACTTTCATGCCGAACCTGCCGCCAGCACCCGCAGGCGAGTTGAGCGTCTGGTTCGAGGCTGAAACCGTGCTCAGGCCAGAGCCGCTCGAGGCCCTTCCGTAGAAGAGGTGGGCCTTGCCGGTCCCTCCCTCGTCCCTGGCGCCTACAACGATGTCCATCATGTCGCCGGCATTGACTCTGCCAACCCCTGACGCATGGACCCCGAACCTTCCGCCGGCCTCGAAGCCTTCGATCATGAAGTCGCCGACAAGCCCGGTCCCGTCACCCGGGATGTTGACGATCGTTCCGGACGTGATCACCGGCCGTCCCAGGAGAACGAACGCAGCGCCCCGGTTCGCGTCCCATGTAAACGCTGTGGCGACTACGTCGTAAAGGCCGTTGGCATCGCCGTCGAAATTGCCCGCCTGGGCAACCGTGATGCCAAACAGGGCGCCGTCGTCCTTTGTGGACGGGCTGGGGTCATCCATGATGAACGTCAGGTCCGCGTCCGTGTTGTCCATCACGGACTCCCAGGTCTCTCTCCCGAGATAGATGTACACGGCCCCCTTGCTCAGGTTCAACTGGGGTGCCCCGATGGCGATGTCGGGAATCGTATCGTTATTGAAATAGCCGATCCCCGCAAGCTTGCTCCCGAAGCCCGAGCCTGAAATCCCGGAAATCCTCACGTCCGGCGTTGCGGAAATGTCTCCATCCGCGTCCCCGAAAAATATGTAAGCGTACTGGGTGTTGGTTCCGACCAGGAAGTCCTCGACCGTGTCATTGTTGATGTCACCCGCAGCGGCAACTGCGTACCCGAACCTGTTCGTCATGCCCGATCCCCCCTGCCGGCTCAGGACCTCGAACCTGAGCGGCTGCACGGCCACGTTCGACATCGCAGATTCGTTCCCGGCAGCGTCCATTGATTTCACTGCGCAGTAGTAGGTCGTCTCGGTGCCGACAAAGAGGTCGTTGATCCCCGCTATCTCGGCCGAATCCGGCAAGCTCGGGATGCCGCCGAAAGGATAGTTCTCGGCCGCCTCGAACGCCTCGTCGTTCGCGATCCCGGTCATGTTGCACCTGATATCGTAGCCGTGCACCGTGCTGCCTCCGTCCGATGGAGCTGTCCAGCCAAGCTGGATGTCCCCTCCCCTCCTGCTGATGATCGTGGCGCCAAGATCGTCGATGACTTCAGGCGGCGGGGTCAGGTCGACGGTAATGTTGTTCACGTCGTCCCCCTCGCCGCGCCCGTCCGTGGCCGAGGCCCGGATAGCGCGCGGACCTTCCGCAAGCGTTACCGCGTTGAAGGCTATTCCGGGTGCTGAATAGCTCATTCGGCCCCTTTCAACCCCATCGATCTGAAGGATGACCTCTATCCCATCCGCAACGTCGCTGACGACCTGTACGTTTCTCTGGAAGCCGTTCGCATCATTGCCGTCCACGTCGTCCTTCCATCCGAGGAGGGCCCCATTGGGAGGCGCCGTTATTGTAACGTTCGGAATGTCGATGACCGTGTACATGCAGTCATCCTCGGAATCATCCGGGTCATCCGTGCAGCCTGTCTGGCCGTAAGCATCGGTGGTGCATATCCGCATGATATTAGTTCCCAGCCTCAGCTCGACACCCGTTATGTAGAAAAGGCCGACCTGATCCACCGTGGTTGTGTACGTCTCATCGCCGTCCCCATCGTACACCGTCAGGATGACCGGCTTCGAGTCCGAGCTCACTCTCACGTCAAATAGATAGGGATCGAGCGGCGTCCTGAACTCGTAGCCGCATTCGGGTGTAGGTGTTACAATTGTAACGTAGCCGGGCTCCGTGTCCACGGTAACGTTCACTTCCAGGCTCACACCCACGTTGGCCGCGATGTCGATGTGCTCGGCATGAAGAGAGTACGCGCTCTCCCCGGTCTGGGGCAACACCTGCTCGTCGAACACGGCCCTTCCCGGGAGGTCCTCATTGCAGTCCGGCGCGTCCGGGGTCTCGTCGCCCGTGCAGGTCTCGCACGTGGCCGTGGCAATGGCGGTCGAGGACGTGCTGCGGTAGAGCTCCACGGGCTGGCCCGGGAGCTCGCAGTCCACGAGCACGGTGTACTGGCACGTGAGGTCGTCCGGGTTCTCGTCGTCCACGACGAGGATGAGGGAGTCGCTCGCGTCAACGACGTACGGGTCGGGGATGACGCCGTTGGGCCTGACGATTTCAACGCCCGGCGCCTCGGTGTCGAAGTTCACGGTGATGGAGTCGGCCGCGAAGTTGCCGCTGATCTCCATGACCATGGCGCACACGTCCACCTCTCCGTCGACGCCGCCCAGGCCGACCTGGCCCGCGGCATTGCCCTCCTCGTCCGTGTTGGGCGTGCCCAGGAGATCGATGGGCGTTGGCGTGCCCTCGCAGTCGCCGGACCACAGCTCGACCGTGGTCTCGAGCATGTCCGAGTTGACGCTGACCTCGATCTGGACGCCGTCGAGGTCGAGG
>JBDRLK010000314.1:0-10829 GCA_043813155.1 Pseudomonadota bacterium
ACCGCCGATTGCCGCAATTCCGCCGCCGCCGGGGATGAAGGAGGATGAAGAGGAGGAGGAAGAGGCCGTCATTCTGGATGACGAGGTGATTGAAGAGCCCGAGCCTGCCGCGGAGCCGGGAAAAGACAAGAAGGTAGAGGCCGAGGCTCTCGATGATGCCATGGCCTCCATTGCGAAAGCCTCTAAGTCATTGACGCCGACCATGCCGCTTATCCCCGGCGGAGAACGCAGGATCCCGTCGCCGTCACCCATTCCGCCCGTTCCCCTTCCTTCAGCAAAGGCCGGAAGGCCTTCGGCGCCGTTGGTTCCGGGAATTTCAGGCTCCAGGCCCCAATCGCCGCTGTCGCCGTTTCCATCCGTGCCGCCCGAGCAGGCCGAGCAGGCCATGCCGTCTATACCGCCCGTGGAGGTGGATATGGATGATATGGAGCAGGTGGATGATGTGGCGCAGAAGGATTCAGCCCCGCCGCTTTCAGCGCTTTCAAGACCCGAGTGCCCGCCGCCCGGGACCCCGCCCCTGGCCGGTTCAGCGCCCGCAGCGCCCCTGGCCCTGGCTGAAACCATGCTGGCCGCGCCCGGGAGGCAGGCAGGGCCGGAGGCCCCGCCCCGTGAGAAGCTTCCTTCAGCGCAGGAGATTCTGCCGCCTCACACGGAGCTGGAGGCTGTCTTCGCGGCGCAGCAGCAGGAGAAGGCGCAGGTTCAGGAGCCGGCAGCGGCTCCAAAAAAGAGGGGCAGGATGCTGGGCATTATTTTCATAGGCCTGGGATTTATTATTGTGGCGGCCGTAGTCCTCGTAGTTCTCGTTGCCCTTGGAGTCAGGATTCCCGTTGGTGAGCGGTATCAGCATCAGCTCAGAAACCTGCTTGGAGGAACGACCGATAGAGAGACAATCGCGAAGGGGGGCGACACGTCCGGGCCGGCCGATGAAGAGGGTGAAGGGAGTGAGGAAGCCACCCCGTCCGAAGGCGAGGGAGAGGAGGCTTCCGGGGAGGCCGAAGAAGAAGGGGAGAGCGACGAGGGCGGAGCCGAAGGGGAAGAGGAGACGCAGGAGGGCGAGGAAGAAGAGGGTGAAAGCGAAGAAGGAGAGGAAGGTGAAGAGGGAGAAGGCGAGAGGGAGCAGGAGGCAGCAGCCCCTCCGATCACCATGGCTGACGTGGAGGGAAAGACCCCGCAGAAGCTGAGCTTTTCCATTTCCGCCTCGTCACAGCACAGAAAGTATCCCGCCGCCAACATGATTGACGGCGACCCGACAACGGTATGGCAGGAAGACAAGAAGTTGAAGCCCATCGGCCACACGCTCACGATTACGTTCGAAAAGGAAGTCATTGTCACCGCCATCAAGGTGCTGGGAGGCTATGACGACCCCAAGGGCGACAAGGGAGACATGTGGCCCATCCACACAAGGCTGCAGAAGGTAAACGTCGAGTTTGAGGGCGGAAGCTCCGCGGAGCTGGAGCTCGACGACGCGCGCGAGCTGCAGACACGCACATTCGAAGCGCCGCGCAAGACAAGGAAGATGACGATCACCGTGACCGGCGTGTACAAGGGCAGCTGGTTCAACGACAATGCCGTGGCCGAGCTCGAGGTGTGGGGCTTTTCAAATTAAGGCCCGCTGAATTTTTCGATCTCTTTCAATTCTTCATTCAGGGCCTGGATTTCATCGGAGAGCTGTTTTTCCTTTTTCCGCTCTTTTTCCACGATCTCGGGCCTGGCATTCGAAATGAACCTGGGGTTCTGGAGCTTTTCCGCCACGCCCTGCAGCTTGGCCTCGAGCTTCTGCATCTGCTTTTTCAGCCTGGTCTTTTCCTCGCTGAAATCAATGAAGCCTTTCACGGCCAGGTATGCTTTTACAGGCCCGACGGGCAGCACGATGCTGCCCTCTTTCCCTTCGTCATCGAAGGGGTTGTATTTCGCAAATTTCTCGACACCGACGAACCTGGACAAGCCTGCCTCCATTTTCAGTATGTCAAAGACGAGCTTGTCCTCTCCTTCAAGAAACACGCGCGGAAGCTTTTTCTCCTTGATGGCCAGGTTCTGCGACTTGGCGCTGTTGATGGCCGCGGCAACCTGTATGGCTGTTTCACAGGCATAAAAGGCATCCTCGTCCCTTGGAAAATCACCTGGATCGGGCCATGGCGCGGAGATGATCCTGTCGCCAAGATCCTTCATGTCGGCTTTCTTTCTCAGGGCGGTCACCTCGGTCCAGAGCTTTTCGCTGATAAAGGGCATGACCGGGTGAAGCAGCCTGAGCAGAGCCGAGAGCGCGTCGACAAGAAGGGTCCGGGCTTCCCTCCCGGACTGCTGAGTTAATTCATCGGTCCACCCGGGCACATTGCCCCACAGCCTGGGCTTGACGATTTCCACGTACCAGGAGCAGAAGTTGTCCCACAGGAGCCGGTAGGCCTGCTGGCACGCTTCGCCGATCTCGTAGCTATCCAGGTGGCGCGTGATCTTCTCGATGCCAACGGAAAGCACGTGCCGCAGCCACCTGTCCTCCACGCTCGTATAGCTCTCCGCCGGCGCGTCGAGATCGGTGCACCGGGGGATGATGACGCCGCTCGTGACCTGCCATATCTTGTTGCAGAACCTGCGCCCCTCCTCCATCTTGGGCAGATCCACGTCGTATTCGTTGTCCCTCACGGCCTTGCGGTTCACCACGAGCCTGATGTCCTGTCCGGCCGTGGCCATGCTGAGTATGCCGTAGCGCAGCGCGTCGGCGCCGTAGGTCTTGTAATGCTCCACCCTTCCGCCGACCTCGTCGGAACCGCCCTGGATCAGCATGAGCGGGTCGACGCCGTTTCCCCGGGACTTGGACATGATATCGCCCTTGTCGTCCAGGATCGTGCCGTGGATGTACACGTGGTGGAAGGGGGTTTTGCCGGTGAATTTCTTTCCCATCATGATCATGCGCGCCACCCACAGCGCGATGATGTCCCTGGCCGTTACGAGGACATTGGTGGGGTAGTAATAATCCAGGTCGTCCGTTTTTTCCGGCCACCCGAGGGTTGAAATGGGCCACAGCTGGGATGAAAACCAGGTGTCGAGCACGTCCGGGTCGCGCGCGAGCTTTTTTCCGCCGCAAGCGGGGCACATGTGCGGATCGGCCATGGGGTCCTCGAGCGCGGGCACGATGGGCGCGGCGTTTTCCGGCACGGCCAGGGGGTCGCCGAACTCGTCGAGCTCCATGCCCTCCGTGCACTGCGTGCAGTACCAGACCGGTATCCTGTGGCCCCACCATATCTGGCGGCTGATGCACCAGTCCGGCGTTGTGTCGAGCCAGTCGAAGAACTGCTTCAGCCTCGATTCGGGGTAGAAACGCACCTCGCCCTGTTTGCCCGCGGCGCGGGCCAGCTCGACCAGGGGCTGCATTTTCACGAACCACTGGTTGGAAAGAAACGGCTCGATCACGGACCCGCAGCGGTAGCAGTGGGCCAGCTGGTGATCGTGGTCCTCCACGCCGGCGAGAAGCCCCTGCTTCTCGAGATCCTTGACCACCTTTTCCCTTGCCTCGGGGATGGTAAGGCCCCGGTAGGCGCCGGCATTGTCATTGAGCGTTCCGTCCTCGCTGAGGATGTTGATAAAGGGCAGGTTGTTCCTCTTTCCGCAATCATAGTCATTGGGGTCGTGGGCCGGCGTCACCTTGACCGCGCCCGTGCCCCGTTCAGGGTCGGCCAGGACAGGGTCGGTGATGACCGGGATCTTTCTATTCATGAGCGGAAGAATGACATGCTTGCCCACCATGCCCGCGTATCTTGGGTCGTCCGGGTGAACCGCGACGGCCGTGTCGCCCAGCATGGTCTCCGGCCTTGTCGTGGCCACGGTGATTCCCGCGCCCGGGTCATCGGCAAGCGGGTACCGGATGTTCCAGAAATGCCCTTTTGCCTCCTTGTAGACCAGCTCGTCGTTGCTCAGGGCCGTTCTATGCTGGCCGCACCAGTTGATGAGCCGCTTGCCCTTGAAGACGAGCCCTTCGTGGAAGAGATTGACGAAAACGGTTCTTACAGCCCTGCTGAGGCCCTCGTCCATGGTGAAGCGCGTTCTTTCCCAGTCGCAGGACGAGCCGAGGGCCTTGAGCTGCCGTATGATTCTTCCCCCGAACTTTTCTTTCCACTCCCAGATAATTTCGAGGAGCTTTTCCCTGCCGATATCGTACCTGGTCTGCTTTTTCTCCTCCCACAACCTTCTTTCCACAACGCTCTGTGTGGCGACACCCGCATGGTCGGTGCCGGGCAGCCACAGCGTGTTGCGGCCTCTCATCCTGTGAAATCTCGACAGCACGTCCTGGATCGAGTTGTTGAGGGCATGGCCCATGTGCAGGGCGCCTGTCACGTTCGGCGGGGGGATAACGATGCAATAAGCCTGCTTCCCGGAGTCCGGCAGGCTCCTGAACGCCCCCTCTCTTTCCCAGAGGGCATAGATTTCAGGCTCTATGGCCGCAGGGTTGTAGGCTTCGGTTTTCCGTTCTTTCATGAGCACTCACATTTAAACCGGTGAACAGTATTCAGCCTGTATTGAGGTGGTGGGGGGACTAACGACTATCCACCGGCGACCAACGACTAATCTTTGAGGAGTCGCTGCAGCTCTTCTTTGATAATCGCCTCGGCTACATCGGGGACAACCTCCCACACGACTTTTTCAACGACATCGCTGATGACTGCGAGAAACTGCTGGCGCTGCTGATCGGAGAGAGAGTCCATGAACTTGTTGTAGGCTTCCTTGGAAAGGTATTCCGACGCGATCTCCTCCCTGGAAACAACCGGCGGCGAAGGCTTTTCAGCCGCAGGAGATGGAACCGAGGGACGGCGCAACGGTTTTGCCGCGAGAGCGGGCTTTGCTTCGATCGGGGCGCCCGGTTTGATGGAATGCACCACGGGGCCTCCGATAACCGTCGCTTTTCTGGTTGAGCCCGGGACCAAGGGCGGAGGGCTGTGCCCCTCGAGCGTCGGGCTCTTCTTCGGCAATGGAGGTTTCGGGACTGCCGCTGCCGGGGGCGGCATGGGCGGTCTCATGGAGGTTCGCTTTGTCGCCGCAGGATAGGATGGCCGGGCCATCTCCTCCTTGGCGGGAGAGCTCATTGCCAGGACCTTGTCGATCATTCTCTGCGTGTCGAACGGCTTGCGCACATGGCCTTCGGCGCCGCAGGCATCGTACTGCTGTTCGTCGAGCCTTTCAAAGGGCCCCGTCATGATCCAGACCGGGATTGTCTTGAGGTCATTGTCTTCCTGGATCTGGCGGCAGAATTCATAGGCGCTGACTTCGCCGAAGCGCGAATCAGCGATAATCAGGTCCGGCCTGTTCGCCTTTGCGGATTGGATAGCTTCGGCGCTGCTGGTCGCCGTCTTGATTTCGATGTCATCTACTCCCATGAAGGTCAGATCGAATGCCTGTCTTATGGTTGCGGAATCATCGGCAATGAGAACTGTTTTTGGCACTTTTCTCTCCTATAGTCGCCGCTCCAAAATAATTCCTGTTTTCGACCGCCGCTTGCGGGCGGGGCGCATCGACTCCCTCGGTGCGGCTGATTTATTTTGTCACGGCTCCTTAACGCAAAAAAATACTTAATTATTTATTGTCCTTTAATGCCTAGAAAGTCAATAGAACCGAGAAATTATTTGGTGACCGCAGGCTTCAGCCTGCGCCGCTTGCCTGAAAAGAACGCAAGCTGAAGCTTGCGGCTACCATTGATCATAAGTATAAAATCTACTATATACTAGGCATATATTCGATTTCCACTTTAATTGAGATCATAATACTGCCGGTATGACGAGCACCGATAGCGGGAAAGGGGCTTATCATGAGCATTGAAGAACGATTAAACGAGAGGTTCAAGAAGCTTCTCACAAATAAAAGGAGAAAAGATGCTTGAGCTGAATCTGGACGAACTGGTGATGTTGAGTGTCATGGGGGAAGTGGCGCCTCCCATCGTAAGGGACCCGTACAGGATTACGCACAACGGCCGCCCGGTCGCGCTTCCCGGGGTGGGGGGGATTACCTATAACGTGAGAGTCGGCGATTCTGCCATCGGCTGGGCGGCGGACCACGTGGAGCCGGGCGTGAGCGTGATCAACAGGGAGAAGCATCCCCTCGGCGACAAGATAGTGAACACCGCGCTGAACATGTACGCGTGCATAGCCAACACGGCTCTCGTGGCAAGCGGGGACGCGAAGGGGGAAAAGGGCCTGGTCACGGGAAAGCACGGCGGAATAGAGCATGTCCTGGTCGACTTCAAGCCCGAGGTCCTCGAAAAGATGTTTCCGGGAGACAGGATACTGATCAAGAGCTACGGGGTAGGGATGGAGATAACCAACTACCCGGACATCAAGGTCATGAACGTGGATCCCCAGCTTCTCATGAGCCTGGACATCAATGAAATGGACGGCAAGCTGGAGGTCCCCGTGTCATGCCTCGTGCCCGCCGCCATCATGGGGTCGGGCCTGGGCCATAACCAGGTCTACACGGGCGATTACGACATCCAGATGTTTGACGAGGGGACCGTGCTCGGGTATGACCTCAACAAGCTCAGGTTGGGGGACATCGTCGCCATCATCGATGCGGATCACAGCTTCGGCCGGATATACAAGAAGGGCGCCGTCAGCATTGGCGTCGTGGTTCACTCGGACTGCGTGGTGGCGGGACATGGCCCGGGTGTGACCACGATCATGACATGCGGCGCCGGCCGGATTGAGCCGAGGGTGGATCCGAAAGCGAACATTGCCTACTACCTGGGACTGAGGACGGATATTTTCAAATGACAGGTCAGGGCCTGGCAGACTTCTCCACCTTCCTCTCCTATTTTATTGCCGTCTTCATTGCGCTGGGCATCGTGCTGCTCCTGGCATGGCTCTCCATCCGCCTGCTGGCCGGAAGGCTCGGCTCGTTCGGGCTCAAGGGCCGGAACATCAAGGTGCTCGAGACCATGCCCCTTGGATACAAGAGGAGCCTGCACATCGTGGAGGTCTCGGGCAAGGTGCTCCTGCTGGGAAGCAGCGACGGCGGGATCAGCGTGCTCGCGCAGCTCGAAAGCGACAAGCTCGTCCTTCCCGACCCGAAGGGGAAACTTGTCGGCTCCAGGTTCCTGGACATTCTCAAGGGGAAAAAAACAGCCGGAAAGCCACGCCTGCCGTGAGCCTTGGCGCGCCAGGGAAAGTGCTTTATGTTTTTTTCATGAAGAAGAGAAAACCCTTTATATCCCAAAAAACAATGAGCAGGCGCTCCCTTATCGAGTGGCTCGGGAGGACGGCTGTTCTGTCGCTGGGCGGCGGACTGCTTTCGAGATGCGTGTCCACGAGACCCGTCATGTTCAAAACAGAGGGTGCGGTGCCCGATACCGATGAAGCGCCCGACGCCGAGGCGGACACCGGGCACGAATCCGCTGCGGAGCCTGAGCTGGACGCGTCGACCGAGCCGGCCGAAGAGGACATGCCCGCTGCCGGCTTTCCCTTCGAGCCCGGGGACAGGAACGACGAGATCTTCTCGTCCTGGAACGTGCGCACCGTCGATCCCCAGGACCTGGAGGCCATCCTGGCCGGCTGGCGCCTGAAGGTGGACGGGATGGTCGAGAATCCCATCGAGCTCACCTTCGCCGGCCTCGTGGGAGGCATTGGGCGGCAGGACCAGGTCACTGATTTTCACTGCGTTGAGGGCTGGTCGGTTTACGACGTCCCGTGGAACGGCGTGCACATGTCCCAGCTTTTCAGCAGGGCGCGGCCGGCGTCCGGCGCAACGCATGTGACCTTCCACACCATAGACGGAAGATACAATGAATCGCTGCCCCTGGAGGTCGCGCTCGAGCCGCGCACCATGCTGGCCTACGGTATAGCCGGGGACACGCTGCCCCTGCCGCATGGCTTCCCCTTGCGCGTGGTCGTTCCGCGTCTCCTCGGTTACAAGAACGCCAAGTACGTCGAAAGGCTCGAGCTGACCGACCACGCCGTCAACGGATTCTGGGTGGCCGCCGGCTATCCATATGACGGCGAGGTTCCTGAAAGCCGCCTGCGCCCGGGAAAATACTGAAAGATAGTTGCTTTTGGATGATCGGGGGGATATTTTTCAGTATGCCGCCTGAGGACTTCAGGTCGCAGGATTAAAACCGGGAGGTGATCATGGTCTCGACAAAGCTGAAAATGAGCAAAGAGAAGGATGAGCTGATAAACGGTGTGGTCGACAGCCTGGGAACGGACGAGGCGGCCGGTGAGATCGATCGGATGAAACCGATGCCCTCTCTCGACATCCTGGGCGAGACCGTCGAGCTTCTGCGGGCGGTCCTGTTCCCCGGCTACTTCGGTTTCTCCGATATCCGCGCTAGGACGAAGCGCTACCACATAGGGGCGACGCTGGACAGGGTCATGCTGCTCATGACCGAGCAGGTCAGGAGGGGTTTCTGTTTCTTCTGCGCCGCCAATGATTTCGAGAAATGCGACGAATGCGACGTCAAGGCACATGACATCACGACGAAGTTCCTCGCCGCCCTTCCGGGCATCAAGGACCTGCTCGCCAGGGACGTCACGGCGGCGTACGAGGGGGACCCGGCCGCCGAGAGCCCGGGCGAGACGATATTCTGCTACCCGAGCACCAGGGCCCTGACGAATTACAGGATAGCGCACGCGCTGCATGAGGCCGGGGCCAAGCTCGTCCCCAGGATCATTACCGAGATCGCCCACTCTGAAACCGGCATAGATATTCACCCGGGAGCCGAATTAGGCGAAAAATTCTTCATCGACCACGGGACCGGAGTCGTCATCGGGGAGACCAGCATCGTGGGTAAAAATGTGCGTATTTACCAGGGCGTGACGCTCGGCGCCAAGAGCTTTCCGCTCGACGAGAACGGCAACCCGGTCAAGAATATTCCGCGCCACCCGGTCGTCGAGGATGATGTGATTATCTACGGCGGGGCAACGATCCTCGGCCGCATCACGATCGGCAGGGGCTCCGTGATCGGCGGCAACGTGTGGCTGACCTGTGACGTGCCGCCGGGAAGCAAGGTCATGCAGGGGAATGTCGGGGACCTGCGGATAGAATGCGCCACTTCTTAGAGATCAAATGACCATCGCATGTACGTGATAAACATGGCCAGGAGGCCGAAGAGCGAGGCCGTGACAGCCGCCAGCATGGCTATCTGGATGTAAAACCTGCGCGTCCCCATGCCCGACTCCTTCCCCCATCCCGTGTGAAGGAGCGTCTGCCTTGATTCGAGCTCGCTGAGGGGAGGGATGGAGGCCACTTGCACTCTCCTTCCCTTCCAATCCTCTATCTCTTCCATGGGCCCGTCCATCGGCTCTTTTTCCTGGAGCTCCTGCACGAGCGCGGGTCGGCGCCGGAAGGCGTGCAGGAGAGCGAAGACAACGGCCAGCAGGAAGATGGCCATGCCGCAGGAAAGCGACATGACGACGATGCGCTTGAGCTTCTCCTTGAGAAGCGCGACCTTCTTTTCGTCGTCCTTTCTCGTCGTGTAGTAGACCACGGGCTCGTAGAACCCCGTGTCGAGCCTCGAGAGCAGGAACGCAAGAAGCTGCCCCTCGTTGCAGCCCTCGATGAGCCCTTCACTCTTTTTTATCCGCGACGCAAAGGACATGTCGATGCCTCTTCCCATCAGGATACCGGCAATCGATGCAATGGACTTGCGCAGAGTTTCTCCTTCCTTCTGGACCCACAGATGGATCGAGCTGTTCGCGTTCCCTACCAGTGCCGGGGCCCCGTATCCCTGGACCGCAATCAGGCCGGGCTGGTTCGGGGCATGAAGCGTGATCTCCGTGCTGAACGAGTTCAAGAAGCCGCTCAGGGCGTAGGACCACAGCCCGCCGCGGTAAATGTCCAGGTAAAATGGCGAGGCCTTGCTGATCGTGTAAACCCGCAGGGTAAACTCCCGGCCGGGCTGCAGGTTCGGGGTTTGAGAGCGCACACGGAAGATGCGCGGCTGCACGGGAAGATCGATTTCGCCCCGGCCGTCTGCTCCGGCAGCCGGGGGTTCCAAACCGTCGGCAGCCGCAACCCCGATTGCCAGGACGTTGAACGAAGGGTAAACCATGAACGTGCCGAGGCCCGCCGCATCCGTTTGCACCGAAGCCGGAATGCTCCCGTTTATGTATCCCCTGGCCAGCTTCAAGCCCACTCTTGCGCTCAGCGGCTCCCCGCTGCCCCTGGTCGTTCGCATGTAGACGATGTTATGGAGACTGGAGGCGACGATGTTGCTTTCGGGAATCAGCTCTATCCTTATATCCCGTTCAGGATCATAATGGCTCAGGGTCCCTGTCGACCTGCTGAGCGTTTCCGCGGTTTCACTCAAGAGGTAATCGGATCCGGAGAAAGCAGGGTCCAGGGTGATATCCAGGGCGGCCTTTTTCTTGTTCCTCAGGGTTTCGGCCCTGACCTCCAGGTTGTAATCCCCTTCTTCCCAGCGGGGCGGGTTGATGACAACGCTCGCCGCCTGGCCGGGTTGGAGACTCCCGGAAAACAGAACGGCCTCCTGTGGTGCTTGATTTCGAAGAAGAGTCAGGCTGGCGGTTTTCAGCGGTATGAAACCCTCTTCATCGTCAATATAGGCAAGCCGGACAGCCTGGTCCTGCCCCGGAACCCATCGGTCCTGCGAGTAGAGAACGAGGGTGTCCGTCACGGTCAGCGTTGAAGCCCAGAAACCGGCAGCGAGAAGCGCGGCCGTTAGCCCGGCAAACCCGAAGATCAGCCCCCATCGAACGTATCCCTTTCCAAGGACTGCATCAAAGACAAGGGACACCCCCACGGCATCGATCTCTTCGCGGCTCAGGGCCTCCGAATCCGCTTCATGAGCATCGCCGACTAATTCGACGACGGGAAAATCGTCGTCCTTAAAGTTT
>JBDRLK010000315.1:0-14340 GCA_043813155.1 Pseudomonadota bacterium
GGGCATCCGCCCGGAGATCATGGAGAAAATATTCGATCCGTTTTTTACCCCAAAACCCGTGGGAAAGGGGACCGGCCTGGGACTGTCCATCTGCTACAGCATCGTAAAAGGGCTTGGAGGCGACATTGCCGTGTGGAGCGAGCCTGGTTCCGGGACCGAGTTCACCCTGTTTCTCCCCCGCGACCCGCCGCCGGGGTTAGCGGGAAGACAAGAGGATGCCGGCCGGGCATAATGCCGAACTGGAAAGGAGAGACAATAATGATTGGAGCAAGAATTCTGCTGGTCGATGATGAAGTCGTTTTCACCGACAACATGTCGAAACTTCTGGAAAACAGGGGGTACTGCGTCTCCGCCGTAAACAGCGGGGACCGCGCCGTTCAGGCCCTCGAGGAGGGCAGATTCGACGTGATGGTTCTGGACTTGAAAATGCCGGGCATGGACGGAATCACTACACTGAGGGAAGTCAACAAGCTCGAGCTGTTTACCAAGACCCTGATACTGACCGGCCATGGGTCCATCGATACGGCCCTGGAGGCGCTGAAGCTGGGCGCCTACGATTATCTTACCAAGCCGTGTGAAATCGATGACCTGGTCGCCAAAATCGAAGGCGCATGGGAAGAAAAGGATGACGAAGAGAGAAAAACCATGCAGGAAAATATAAAGAAGCTTGTAGAATCACCGGCATCGGTTTTTGACCTGTTCCCCAGGAAAAAACGCAAAAAATGAATCCTGCCCGATCCTGATTCAGCCTGCACAGGGCAGCCTCCCGATCACGCGCCTTCCGGTCAGGGGAGGCTCGCGCGCTCCTCGTCTTCCATCTGCTCGAGTATAGTCGAAATGCAGAAAAAAAGGTCCTGCTCGCGGATCACCCCGGTGACGCTGCCGTCTTCCACGACAAGGAGCCTGCGCACGTTGAGGGCCAGCAGGCTGTTGGCGGCCTCCATCAGGTTCGCGTCGGCCGCTATGGTCGGCGGCGGCCCGGACATCAGCTCGCGGACGGATATGTTCTTGAGGTCCCGCACCATGACCGTGAACAGGCCCGACCAGCCGGGCGGCTCCAGGTGGATGGAATCGGCCCTGGCCGGCCGCTCCTCGAGGAGCCTCATGTAGGGCGGCTGCAGCCCCCTGAGCAGGTCGGAAAAGCTGACCACGCCGATGACGCTCCCGTCTTCATCAAGCACCAGGATGGAGCGGTGGACCGTTTCCTGCAGCGTGGCCGTGGTCATGCTCCTCGTGAAGGACTGCCGGATGATGTCCACGGCATCGGCCGCGGTCCGGTGCCGGCCGATCGTGCTGAACGACGAGAGCGGCACCATGATGTCCTTCACCCTGCGCTCGGTCTCGGGAAGCCTCCTTTTCGTCTGCACGGCCTCGTGGATCTTGGAGGCCAGAAGATCGATATTGCAGGGCTTCGACAGGTAGTCGAAAACGCCGCCCACCAGGCCCCGGGCCGCGGACTCGGGCGTGCCGTGGCCCGTGAGCATGATGACCTCGACCTCGCCGGGAAGCTTCCTGATTTCCCGCAGCGTCTCGTGCCCGTCCATGCCGGGCATCCTGAGGTCGAGGATCACCACGTCGATGCCGCCCTCCCCGACCTTCCCGACCGCCTCGGCGCCGTTGCCCACGGCGGTCACGTCGAACCCGCGCCTGCGCAGGATGATCGAGGTCGTTTCCCTGAAGCGGTCCTCGTCATCAACGATAAGCACGTGGATGTTCTTTCTTTTTTCCATGGCTCCGTCTCCTTTCTAAAATCCCGGCAGCCCGCCGAAGCCGCGGACCGTCCAGTAGATGACGACGAGCGCGATCAAGGTGATGTTGGCCGCGACCCAGAGGGGTATGCCCACGCGCAGGTAGTCTTTCGGCTCGAGGTACCCGCTGGCGTACACGATGGCATTGGGCGGCGTGCCGATGACCAGGCAGTAGGCAAAGCTCGAAGCGCAGGCCGTGACCATGGCCATGAAGGGCATAAGGGTCGTGCCGGGGCTCGCAATGCCCGCCATGTTGAGCGTGACGGGGCCCACGGCCGCGGCGCAGGGCCCGTCGGCCATGAGCTGGGTCATGCCGCCCGTGATCACGCCGGCCACGCTCAGCAGGGCCACGCCGGACTCGAGGCCCAGGCCGGCCATGAGGTCCACGGCCGAGCGGGCCAGGTAGTAGGCGGCCCCTGTCTCGTCGAGGACCTTGCCGAAGATGATGGCGCCGGCGTAGAGCCAGACGACGCCCCAGTCCACGTTTTGCTGGTAGTCGCGCCAGTTGGCGATCCCGGTCAGGATGTAGGCCACGGCCCCTGCCACGGCCACCACGCCGATGCCCAGGCGCACGGGGTAGATTCCCATCTTGAAGAAGGCGTCCTCCGTGAACCAGAACCAGAGCATGACGATGAAGATGACGAGCGCGCCGACCTGCTGCCTGTTCCATCCCCCCATCCTGGCGATGTCCTGCTTCAGGCTGACCAGGGCTGGCGAGAGGTCGCGGCTGCGGGGCTTGAACCGCCACTGGATCGCGAGCCACGTGAGCGGCATCATGATGAAGACGAAGGGCATGGCATAGGTGACCCACTCAAGGTACCCTATGCTGACCCCGAACATGTCCTCCAGGTAGGTCATCATGATGACGTTGCGCGCGCCGCCGCTGGGCGCGCCGAACCCGCCGATGTTGCAGGCCATGGCCACGGTGATCATGAGCATCTTGCCGAGCTCCATGTCCGGGGCACGGCCGGGCTGCTGGCTTCCGCGGTGAAGGATGATGGCGATGGGAAGGAAGATGGCGGCCAGGGCGTGGTCCGAGATGAAGGACGCGGCCGGCGCGATCACCGCGATCAAGACGAGCGTGACGGCGCCCGCGCTCGGCCTGGCCAGCTTGCTGAAGAGGAACAGGCAGATGCGCTTGTCCACGCCCGTCTTCACGAACACCGCGGCGAACATGAGGCTCCCCATGATGAACCAGCACGCGTCGCTCCAGTACAGGGCGGCGACCTGGGTGCGCGTGACCACGCCCGCGAACACCAGGATCAGGCCGATGCAGAAGGCCACGGCGGGCAGCGGGATGCACCCCGTCAGGAAGCACAGGACCGTGAAGATCATGACGGCCAGGGCGACCTTCAGGTTCCACACCCCCTTGTCGGCCGCTTCCCTGTCCCTGCCGGAGAGTCTATCGTACCGAAGCTCCCCGGTCCGCTTCAGGGCCGCGGATTTCGCCACGTCCGTGTAGGTCTTGCCGTCGACGGTCTCGACGAACTTCTTCGCCCGCTCCAGGTTGGCCTTGTCCACGGGTATGCCGCCCTGCCGGCACCATTTCTCATCTCGCTGCAGGAACTTTTTTTTCCCGAAGGCCCCGGTCTGCAGGGACCGCTCCATCACGTTGCAGACAAGCAGCTGCCACTGCTCGAGGTCCTCGGGTTTCTTCTGGAAAAACCTGTCCGCGACATGCTCGACGGCCACCTTCGGCCCCAGGCTGTACTCCGTGCCCACGTCGCGCATGCCTTCCAGGGGCGGCAGGGCAAGGATCGCAACGGTGACGGCCACGGGGATGAAAAATATCTTCCAGTCGATGTACTTGTCATAGCCCACGGCCTTCCTTTTTTCCGGTCGCGAGGGTTTTGCCCTCTCAGTCGTTTTCATCATCCCCTCCGTACACGGCCATGGGGTGGCTGATCATTTTTTCCACCCTTGCCTTGCGGATTTTCTCCTCCACGGCCCGGCGCTTCTCGAAGGCCTCCCTGATCTTGGCCACCATGTCCGGGATGTCGCAGGGCTTCATCACGTAATCGAACGCCCCCAGCTTGAGCCCGTCCACCGCCGATTCCACGGACGCGTGGCCCGTGAGCATGATGACTTCCACGAGCGGGTATGCGCGCTTGATCCTCCGCAGGACCTCGACGCCGTCCATGCCCGGCATTTTCACGTCGAGGATCACGACGTCCACCGTCCGCTCTTCCAGTGTGTCCAGCGCGTCCCTTCCGCTTGCGGCCGTAAGCGCGCTGATGCCTCGCTTTTCCAGAAGTATTTTTGTGGTGGACAGGAATCGCTCCTCGTCATCGACTAAAAGCACGTGCACGTTATCCATTGTCCGGTTCCTCCTTGCTTGTGTGTTGCCGTTCTGATTTCCGTTCGCCGGCATGCCGGTCCAGCGGCAGCTGCACCGTGAACACGGTCCCCACGTTGGGCTCGCTGCCGACCTTGATCCGCCCCCCCGCCCGCTCCACGATGCTGTAGCTGGTGCTGAGCCCGAGCCCGGTGCCCTGCCCCGCCGGTTTTGTCGTGAAAAAAGGAAGGAATATCTTTTCCATGTTTTCCGGCTTTATCCCGCACCCGTTGTCCGCCACCGCCACGCACAGATGGCCGTCCTCGACCGAGCCGTGGATGCGGATGACGCCCTTTTCCCTTCCGCCGAGAGCGTAGACGGCGTTGTTGATGAGATTGAGAAAGACCTGCGTAAGCTGGCCGCGGTCGCCGATCACGGGAGGCAGGCCCGGCTCGAGCTCCCGCACGATGCGGATGTCCTCGAGCCGGACGCTGCGGTCGATCATTCCGACCACCTCTTCGATGAGCGGCTGCAGGTGCACAAGCTCGTCGCGCGTCTCCGACTTCCTGGCGAACTTCAGAAGGCCCTGGGTCAGCTTTTTGCACCGGGCGATCTGGATGTTGATCTGGTCCGCGCTTTCGCGGATCAGCTTGAAATTCCCGGCGTCGAGGCGCCGCGGGTCGCCCTCCGCCTCGTCCAGGATATCGGTGATGAGCGTGTTCTCCGAGGTCATGATCTGCAGCGGGTTGTTGATCTCGTGCGCCATGGCCGAGCTCAGCTCACCCACCTCGGCCAGCTTTCCTGCCTGGATCAGCTGGCTCCCCATCTGTCGCTTCTCCAGGTCCGCCACGGTCAGCTGGTGGGCCAGGCCGGAGGCGAGCAGGAATGCCATGATCATGACCACGGCCCCCCCGGCGGCGACCATGACCGTCGCCACGGCAACGGCCCGCGCAAGGGGCGCGTAGGCGTCGCCGATTTCCTGCCGCACCACGAGGACCCACCCGGTGCGCCGCAGCCCGCCCGTCGCATACAGGTGGCGCGTTCCGGCATGATCCGAAGCGGCAAATGAAACGACGTCCCCGCCGTCGGCCCTGTAGATGGATCTGTCGGGATCGGGCTGCATCAGGTCCCCGCCCGAGCGCCGCCGCGTCTGGAGCTTCCCCTTGTTATTGACCAGGTACGCTTCCCCGGTTTTGCCGACCCGAATGCTTTCCACGAGGTTGTTGAACGACAGGGTGTCGATCGTGGCGCGAAGGTACCAGGTGCGATCCCCCTCCTTTTTTTTCACGGCGATGATGAAGTGCGGTATGTTGCGGTACCCGAGAAAGACGTCGGAGACATAGACGTTCTTGCTGCGGACCTCCTTGAACCATTCCGTCTGCGCGTAATTCCTGCCTTTCAGGTCGTAGGGGCCGTTGTAGGCCGCGTGGTTCCCCTGTTCGTCGAACACCCCGAGGTCGAGGAAGGCGGGCGACCCCGCCTGGAGGCGCTCGAGCGCTTCACCGAGCCTGCCCTTCCCTGCCAGGTCCTCGAACGAGGAAAAGGACGAGACGAGCATAAGGTCCGAGACGCGCTCGTCGAGGAATGTCTCGATCGATCGGCGGTGCTCGTCGGCGATGCGCTCGAGCCTGGAGGCCACCTGCAGGCGCAGGTTGGCCGCGAAGTAATAGACCAGCGTGCCGCACACGGCAAGAACGAGCACGAGGGGCACGAGCATGGCCCTTGTGAGGATCATGCGGCGGGTGCGCCTGTACCGGTCGTTTTCCATGCCTTTCAATCCTTCTCCACGAGCTCCTTGAGCCTGCGGATGACCTCCAGCGGAGGACGGCCCGCGAGCGGCCCGAGCATTTCATCCATCCGCACTTTTCCGATCTTCATCCTGTTCATGCACCGCTTCCTGTAGGCCCTTGCGAGCACCTCGAGGATCTGGTCCAGCTCGCAGGGCTTGGGCAGGTACGAGCAGGCCCCCTTCCTGGCGCACTCGCTTGCCGAGACCATGGAGCCGTGCCCGGTCAGGATGACCACCTCGAGCCACGGGTGCTCGCGCTTGAGCGCCTCGAGCACGGCCTCCCCGCCCATGCCGGGCATCTTCAAGTCCACGAGCGCCATATCGATGTCATGCTCCCCGGCCGCCTCGATCGCCTTCTCCCCCCTGTCGACCGCGATCACGTTGAAGCCCCGCAGCTCGAGCCTCCTCTTCATCGACTCGAGAAACCGCTTCTCGTCATCCACGATCAGGAGGTTGATTTTTTTCTTGTCCATGATGCGTCTCCAAGCCCCCGGGATCAGAAACCGATCCAGCGCCAGTACCCGAAGAACGTCCAGCCCCACAGGACCGCGAATGATAGAAGGAGCACGACTAGGCCGTGCTTGAAAAAGTCCCTGGTCGTCACGAGCTGCTCGCCGGTCTCCGGGTCCTTGGCAATGGTGAAAGCGATTGCGTTGTTGGGCGTGCCGATGATGAGCATGTGGGCGAAGGACGAGGCAAAGGCCGTGGCCAGCCCGACCATGACCGGGGACGTGCCGGAGATCGTGGCCATGGGGACGGTGATGGGCCCGATGGCGGCGACCGTGGCGCCGTCGCTCATGAAGTTCGTGAGCAGCCCTGCGAAGACGCTCGAGGATATGGCCAGCCCCTCGCCGCTCTTCAGGCAGTCGGGGAGAATGCTGACAAAGCCGTCGGCCATCCAGAGCGCCGCGCCCGTGACGGCCAGGCCCGTGCCCATGGCGCAGGCGCTGGCGTACAGGGCCACCACGTCCCAGTGGATGCCGGCAATGTCCTTCCATCGCACGATGCCAAGGACGTTGAGAAGCACGATCGCCAGGATGACCGGCCCTCCCATGCCGAAGCGGTCGCTTACCGTGCCCCAGAGAACGACGAGAAGGATCATGACGCCGGCCGTCACGTACTCGTCGCGCGTCATCTTTCCTATCTTCTCGGACTCGCGCTTTATCTCCGAAATGATGTTCACGTTGCCGACCTTGATTTTTTTTCTGAAGAACAGGAAGAAGTAGGCGCCGACGACGAGCGCCGCCACGGGGACAAAGGGAAGGCCGTACTTCACCCACTGGCCGAAGGTCGGGGCCACGCCGTAATCGGCCAGGATGCCGATCATGACCGCGTTGCGGCCGCCCGCGGCGGGCGAGCCGGGCCCGCCCAGGTTGGCGACGAAGGTCAGCATCAGGATCAGCATGACCGCAAGGTTCCTGTCCTTCCTGATGCCCGCGGCGCGCAGCACCCCGCTGTACCCGATCATCATGATGGGCGCCAGGAACGCCACCAGGGCATGCTCCGAGAGGAACGACGCCGTCATGGCGAAGAGGGGGCAGAAGATGAAGGCCACCTTCCACAGCGACGAGCTCATGCCCAGGAGCAGCACGCCGATGCGCCTGTCCAGCCCTGTCTTCGAAATGGCGGCCGAGATGGCCAGCACGCCGAAGATGAAGATGACCGCGTCCTTGGCATAGGACTGCGCTATCTTGTCGGCGGGAAGCACGCTGAAGAAGTACATGATGACGCCGACCAGCAGCGCGGTGATGCCGATGGGCACCGCGCCCGTGGCCCAGAACAGGGCTGCGATGACCAGGACGCCCATCATGACGAGAGCCCGCAGGGCGTTCTGGTTCGGGTCGAGGGGCACTTTCACGACCTTGCCGTCCGGGCCGGCCTGCTTTCGCATGAGGTCCGCCTTTTCGCTGTAGTATTCCGAGATCGTCTGGCCGTCCTTCATCTTGCGGTACTCGGAGTACCCGACGATAGCGTCGGTATTCTCCCCGGTCTTTTTCGCGGTGAGCAGCTCCATCATCCTTGCGGGCGGGGACATGGCCGCGATCCCGGCGAAGATGAGCAGGCCCAGGATGATGATGCCGGGCCGCCTGTTGTGCGCGCCGACGAGCCATTTTTTCAGGCCGCCCTTTTTGACTTCCGGGATCTCCTGGCGGGCCATGGCGTAGGTCCGCTCCTCGCGCGCCGCCTCTATCGCGCCGATCAGCTCGTCCAGGGAACAGGGCTTCTGCAGGTAGCGGAACACGTCGTGCTTGCCCGTCACGCGGGCGGACTCGGTGCTGCCGTGGCCGGTCAGGATGATCACCTGGACCTCTGGCCTTATCTTCTTCAGCTCCTTCAGTGTCTGGATGCCGTCCATGTCGGGCATTTGCTGGTCGAGGATCACGACTTCCGGGTTCTTGTGCCGCACGATCTTGATGGCCTTCTTGCCGCCATCGACGTCCCAGACGTCGTAGTTGCGCACCTTCAGCTGCTTTGCCAGCCCCGTGCGAAACTGGTCCTCGTCGTCCACGAGAAGAATTCTCGGCATGAGGTCGTTTTCCTTATTCATGGTGTTGCCGGCCATTGCGGTTCTCCTCCTGTTGATTGATCGGAAGCACGATCGCGAACGAGCTTCCGGCCCCCGGCATGCTCTGCACTTCGATTTTTCCCCCCATGGATTCCACGATGCTCAGGCTGATGCTCAGGCCCAGGCCTGTCCCCTTCCCCTCTTCCTTGGTGGTGTAAAAAGGAAGGAAGATCCTTTCGACCTGCTCCGGGGACATGCCCTTGCCCGTGTCGGCGACCGTGATGCGTACGGACTCCTGGTCGTGTTTCGTTGTTATGGTTATCGTGCCTGCGCCCCTGATGGCGTCGCCGGCGTTGTTGATGACGTTGAGCAGCACCTGCCGGACCTGATCGGGATCGAGCATGATCGCGGGCAGGTCATGGTCGAGGTCGCGAGCAAGCTCGATATCGGACACGAGCAGTTCGCGCTCGATGAGGCCGCCGACAACGTCGTCGATCATGGCATTAACGTCGCAGGGGACCAGCCTGGATTCATTCCTGCGCACAAAGCCCAGGAGCTTTGCGGTAATGTCGCGGGCCCTGAACACGGCCTCGTCGATGTGGCCCAGCTCCTTTCGTATCTCGTCCGGCGTCCATTCCATGGCGAACGCGGGATCGAGCATGTCCCTGATCAGGCCGCTCTGCGTGGAGATGATGGCCAGGGGATTGTTGATCTCGTGGGCCACGCCCGCCGCGAGCTCGCCCGCCGAAGCCAGCTTGGCGGCGTGAATCAGCTGCGACTTGAGCTCCCTCCTGGACCTGTCCGTGGCCTCGGCCCTCTTGAGCAGCCGGTCCGTGACCAGCCACGTGGCCGTGAGAAGAAGCGCCGCAAGGACGCTCATGCCGACGATCATGACGCGCCTGACCCGGTACATCTTGGCGTAGGCGACCTTGAGCGGCTGCCTGACGACCAGCGCCCACGGCGCCTCCTGGAGCCAGGCATGGGCAACGAGCGTCGCCCGGTTTCCGCCGGCCGTTTCGCTCACGCCGGAGGGTTTTTCGGCGGAGGGGACGTAGTCGCTGAGGCCGAGCAGGTCCCCCCGGCCGGGGTCCACGACCTGGTACCGGCCCGCGCCGTTGACCAGGGCCGAATCCCCTCCCTGGCTGCTTACGATCATGCGCATGAACAGGTAGAACTTGTCGGGATCGAGCGTGGCGCGCATGACGTAAGGCTTTCCCTCGAACAGCTGCCTGACGGCGATCGTGAAGTGGGGCTTGCGCCGGAAGCCCAGGTAGATGTCGCTGATGTGATAGTTCCGATCCTTGCTCATCAGGGTCTTGAACCAGTTCTCGGCGCTGTAGTTGCGGCCGTGAAGGTAGAGGTAGGGACCCGCGTACCCGATCTGCTCTCCGGATTCATCGAGAAAACCGACGTCCACGAAAGCGTCGCTCGTCTCGCGCAGGCTGCGAAGATTGAGCTGCATGTCCTCCGATGAAGGCGAAAGGCTGAACGCGCTGCCGTGGAACAGGTTGAAGATGTTCACCACGCGCTCCTGGAGAAACAGGTCGATGGTGTTGCGCTGGCTTTCGGCCAGTGCAACGAGATGGAGCTTGCCGCTCTCCTTGAGGGTGAGATTGAACTGGAAATGGAAGTAAACGGACAGGATAACGAGGGGCGCCATGAAGGCGGTCAGGACTCCCGGAAAAAGCAGCCTTCGGAGCCTGCGGTAATAGTCCCTTGTATGATTGTGCTCCATTTGTCCCCGGCATCCACGCTGAGTCTGCAATGTCTGTGCCGCCCCTGTCCGGGGAGGGGAGCCGATAAAACAGACGGCCGGAAGCGGGCCGGGAACCGCCGACGGAAAAATCCCGGGCATCGCCGGAAAAATATTACGGCATCGAGCGGCAGGCCCCCCTCTCCTCGTGTAGAATAATTCCACGAACGGGGAATTATTACACGATCGCACTTTCCCCCGCAGGATGGATGCGCGGGTTTCACGACACGATCGATCCCAATGAGCTTGTCCCGCGGGGATGGCACTGCATTTGCTTTTAGCCATTTCTAAGTGCAGCGCCCCGCAAGTAAGGGACCAGTCTCGTAGCGAGGGCGTGATTGCCGGGCCGGATCGCGAGCGCGCCCGCAGCGCCCGATGGAGGCGTAGCAGGGCACCATCGCGCGAGGGCGCGAGCACGTATGCCGCAACGTGCACCCCACGGAAGCACTTTCATCTTGTTCGATTTCTTGCTTCCGCAGGGACCCCGCCTCATTGGCCGGCAGGCGCGCCCGCAGTAGTGAGTGGTCCCTTACTTGCGGGGCGCTGTACCAAGGAGGAACGCGATGAATGACGGCAGCACGAAGACAGGTATTTACGGCCTCACGGGCTGCAGGGGGGATCAGCTCACCGTTCTCGATTGCGGGGACAGGATCATCGAGCTGCTGCGCGGCTCCGGCATCAGGTCCTTCATCATGACCGCCAGCGACAACAGGGAAGGAAGGATGGATATCGCTCTCGTGGAAGGCTCGGTCAGCACCCAGGGGGACAAGGAGGGCCTGCTCTCGATAAGGGAGCGCTCGGACGTCCTCGTCGCCCTGGGGACGTGCGCGTGCACGGGCGGCCTCCAGGCCGCGTTCCAGGACTGGGCACAGTGGCAGGAGAACTACGGCAGGGTTTACGGCGACCCTGAAATGGAGCACACCGCCCCCTGCCCGTCCAGGCCGCTGGACGCCTATGTCAAGGTTGACTTTCACGTGCCGGGCTGCCCCATAAGCGAAAAGCAGCTGCTGCACGCGATGAAAAGCATCATCGCCTCAGGCCCCCCCGGGCCCGACGCCCGCCCACTGTGCGCGCAGTGCGCGCTGAAGGGGGAAGATTGCCTCCTCAGGAAAGGGATCGCCTGTCTCGGTCCCCTGACGGCCTCCGGCTGCGGCGCCGTATGCCCGTGGCATAACATCGGCTGCACGGGATGCTGGGGGCCGGCGGGGGAACCGGACCTCGAAGAGCTGCCGCGCCTCTTTCCCGGGGGCCGCTTCGACGCCGCGTTCATCCGCCGCATGATGGGAGCGTTCAGCGGCGCCAGGATCGAGGAGCTGACCGTCAGGGTTGAAGGGGTCATGAAATGAAAACCATCGAGACAAAGCACCTTACCCGCGTCAAGGGGAACGGCACCATAGCGGTAACCTGTGATGACGCAGGGGTCACGGACGTCAAATTCAACATTTACGAGGGCCCGCGCCTCTTTGAAAGGCTGGTCGTGGGCAAAACCCCGGCAGAAGTCCCCGGCATCGTCTCTCGCATTTGCGCCGCCTGCTCTGTCTCGCACAGGCTGGCGGCCGTTCGGGCGATGGAAAGCGCCCTTTGCATCACGCCCCCCCGGAAGGTGGAGCTGCTGCGCGAGCTTCTTCTTCTCGGCGAGCGGATCGACAGCCACGGCCTGCACGTCTACACCATGGCCCTTCCCGATTATCTCGGTTTTCCGTCGATCGCCGCCATGATGGACAAATTCAAATTCGAGGCGCAGATCGGCATCGAGGTGAAGAAATTAGGGAAAGACATCATCAGGACCGTCGGGGGACGGAGCATTCACGGCGAAAACCCGGCCATCGGCGGGTTCGGCAGGTACCCGGAGAAGGAGGAGCTTGTCAGGATCAAGCAGAGGGCCGGCCATTTCATTCCCTTTGCCGTGAAGACCGCCTCGCTGTTCGGCGAGCTCGTGCTCCCGGACCTCGCGGCGTCGGACACCGTCTTCGCCTGCATCGAGCCGGGGGGCGAAGGCTACGGCTTCACGGGAGAGACGATCGCCGTCTCGACGAAAGAAAGGCTGAGCGTCCGTGACTACGGGCAACTGGCCAACGAGCAGGTAAAACCCCATTCCTTCTGCAAGCGCAGCAGGTTCAAGGGACGGCCCTACAGCGTGGGGGCATTGGCCAGGGTCACCATGTTCGGCGACAGGCTCGAGCTCAGGGCGGGCGAGATGGTCGAGCGATATTACAACGAGGACTGGAGCCGGAACCCTCTGTACAACAACGCGGCCCGGGCCCTGGAAATCCTCCAGGCCGTGGAGATGATACCGCCCCTCGTCGACGAGATCAACGGGCTGTCCGACCCGCGGGCCGTTTCATACGCGGGAGGGGAAGGCGCGGCCGTGAGCGCCGTGGAGTCGCCTGGGGGCGCGCTTTTCCACGCCTACGAGCTGTCCGGCGGCCTCGTGCGCTCCGCGGACATCGTTTCACCGACCGCGCAGAACGCCGAGGACATCGAAAGGCACTGCCTCGTCGCCGCCAGGAAGCTTTTTCAGCGCGCGGAGGAAGACAGGATCGACGATATCATGAACATGGTCGTCAGGGCCTATGACCCCTGCATCAGCTGTTCCGTGCACTGAAGGCCGCGGCCGCGCTGCTCGACATGATAAGAAAAGGGAGGCTTGAAACAATGAAGAAGCCATCGAAGATCATGATCATTGACGATGACCCGGACTTCGTTGACGCGATCCGCATCATTCTCAGGTCCGCGGCCTATGACGTGGCCTGGACGACAAGCCCGCAATCGGCGAGGCAAAAGATCGTCGAGGAGGAGCCGGACCTCATTATGATCGACGTCATGATGGACGGCCTGTTCGACGGAATCCACCTGTGCGATGAAATAAAAAGCTCTCCCGATCTTCAGCGTTTCAGCGCCGTGCCCGTCATCCTGGTCTCGGCGGCCAGGGAATTCACGGGGTCGAGGTTCGAGTTCTATGAAGATCAGGACGGGCAGGGATTCAAAGGGCCCGACGCCTACCTGGACAAGCCGATAAAGCCGAAGAAGCTGCTGGGAACAATCGAAGCCCTGCTCGGGAGGTGACCATGGGGGAAAAGACGCGTTTCTGCATCCTTGTCATCGATGACGATGAAGCCATAAGGGATTCCTGCAGTCAGGTTCTCGCAAGGGACGGCTACAGGGCCGAAAGCGCGAAGGACGGGGCCGAGGGGCTGGAAAAGGCGCGGGAGTTCAAGCCGGATATCGTGCTCGTGGACCTCAAGATGCCGGGCATGAGCGGGATGGACGTTATCCTGAAGCTGCAGGAGATCGACAGAAATATCATTCCCATCGTGATCACGGGCTACGCAAGCGTCGAATCGGCGGTTGAAGCCATGAAAAGGGGGGCCTACGATTTTCTTCCAAAGCCGTTCCCCCCGGACAGGCTCAGGATCGTCATCGACAAGGCCGTTGAAAAGCGCGGGTATCTTCTCGAAATCAAGGCGCTGAAGCAGCAGAAAAAACTGGTTGAGGAATCCTTTGTCGCCATGGTCTCCCACCAGCTTCGAAGCCCGATCGCCGCGGTCCGGCAGCACCTCCAGGCCATTCAAGACGGAAGCCTGGGCGCGGTAAACGTGGAGCAGAATAAAACGATCGAGCGCGTCACGGATCGCCTTGACTCCCTCATGCACATTATCGACGACTGGCTCGACCTGTCGAGCATTAATAAAGGGAAAGTCATCAGCGGGCCGGCGGACGTCGACCTGATCGGCCTCCTGGCATCGCTCGTCGAGTTCATGCAGCCGCTGGCTGAAGCCAGGAAGGTGACGATGAGCATCAGTTACCCGCCGGCATTCCCGCCTGTCCGCGGCAACCGCGCGTCGATCGAGCAGGTTTTTGCCAACCTGATCAACAACGCGATCATATACAACCGCCCTTTTGGATCGGTCTTTATCACCTTCCGTGACAGGGGCCGCCGCCTGTCCGTGGATGTTTCGGACACGGGCATGGGAATCGAGAGGGAATACCTCCCGTTTCTGTTCGACGAGTTCTCCCCCATGCTCCCGCGCGGGAGAAAAGACGGCGGGCGGCCGAAGGGCTCGGGCCTCGGGCTTGCCATCGCCAGGAGGATCGTCGAGGCTCACGGGGGATCCATCGAGGTCGATACCGTGCCGGACAAGGGATCCACCTTCAAGGTCACCTTTCCAAAGCACGGCGCCACCCCGACCGACCTGTAGTGCGGGGCTTCAGCCCCGCTACACCCCGACCGACCTGTAGTGCGGCCCTTCAGCCCCGCTACACCGCAAC
>JBDRLK010000316.1:0-4433 GCA_043813155.1 Pseudomonadota bacterium
CATGACGCCCCACTGGCAGGCCGATGCGCAAACCAGGGAAAAAGACAAAACCAGGTAACAGGGACACAACAATGCTCTTCGCTTCATTTCTTCACCTCGAATAAGTAATCCAGCAGACGCAAGCCGAAGCTTGCAACTACCATTATATTCTACCTGCACAATGAAGAAAGTTCAAGCGCCAAGCTTCCTGAGCCTCATGTCGATGGACCTTGCGTGGGCTTCGAGACCCTCGAGCCCGCCGAGGATTTTTGCCGCCGGGCCGATGGAGCGAAGGCCCTCGGGCGTAACCCGCAGCGTTGTCTGGACCTTGAGGAAATCCTTCACGCCCAGGCCGCCCGTGTAGCGGGCGCAGCCGCTCGTGGGAAGGGTATGGTTCAGGCCGCTCGTGTAATCGCCGAGCGTTACGCCGGACCACTGGCCGATGAAGAGGGTCCCGTAGTTGCGAAGCCGGCCGATGTAATCGTCGGGTTTCTCAACGGCCAGCAACAGGTGCTCCGGCGCCTTTCTGTTGGCAACGTCCACGGCCTGGTCCACATTGTCGACCATCACGATCAGGCCGCTTCGATCAAGCGACGTGCGCGCAATCGGGGCTGTTGAAAGATTCTCCAGCTGCCGCTCAATGGCTTTTTCGACCTCTGAGCCAAGCTTGTCCGAATGGGTGACGAGCACGGCCTCGGCGTTCTCGTCGTGCTCGGCCTGGGCGATGAGGTCGGCGGCGACCAGCGAGGGGTCAGCAGTTTCATCGGCAATGATGAGCACCTCGGTCGGGCCGGCAATGAAATCTATGCCCACGCCCGGGAAGACGAGCCTCTTTGCGGCCGTCACGACCCTGCTGCCCGGCCCCACGATCTTGTCAACAGGCCGGATGGTTTCAGTGCCGAATGCCATGGCCGCAACAGCCTGCGCCCCGCCGGCCCTGTATATTTCGCTCACGCCGCAGATCTTTGCGGCGGCGAGGATCGCCGGGTGAATCGAAGCGTTATGCGTGGGGGGAGAGCAGAGAATAATCTCCCGGGCGCCCGCGACCCGGGCAGGTATGGCGCACATCAGGACCGTGGAAGGCAGGGGATATTTCCCTCCGGGCGCGTACACGCCTATCCTCTCGATGGGGACAATCCTCTGTCCGCACGTTACTCCCGGCCTCAGCTCCTGCTCGAAGTCGGCGAAACCCTCCATCTGCCTGAGGGCGAACCGCCTGATCGCTTCTGCCGCCGCCTCGAGCGCATCCCTGTCGTCCCTGTCCAGCCCGCCCCAGGCCTTTTCGATCGCGCTCTCCTCGACCTTGAGGCTTTCCACCTTGACCTTGTCGAACTTTTCGGTGCAGCGAAGAAGCGCCCTGTCGCCGCCGGCGCGCACCTCCTCGATGATGCCCCTGACCGCGGCAATCTCTTCAGGCTCGCCGGGCCTGAAGAAATCATCCTTCAGCTGCGCGTGAACAACGGTTTTCACCTTCTCCTCCGCCTTTTAAGCTCGCCGAGCGCTTCGTCGAGCGTGACCCCGCTTCGCGCAAGCAGCGCGGTCAGAAAATAAAGCACGTCCGCGGCTTCCCAGATGATCTCATCCTTTCCTTCCGCTTCCACGACCTCCCTGGCTTCTTCGAGCATCTTTTCCCTCACCTTCTCCGGGGTCAGCGTGGCCGTGTACGATCCCTCGACAGGGTTTTCAAACCTGCCGCGGATAACGTCGTACAGCTCCTGGAGGCTGAATTTCCTGTCTCCGAAGCAGCTGTAGCTTCCCTCGTGGCAGGCAGGGCCTGTCTGCCTCACCGTTGCAAGCAGGGCGTCGCTGTCGCAGTCCGCGCGCATGCTCACGAGCTGCTGCGTGTTGCCCGAGGTCTCGCCCTTCATCCAAAGCTTGCCGCGCGAGCGCGAAAAATACCACATGCTGCCCGTCTCGAAAGCCTTTTGCAGCGATTCGCGGCTGCTGTAGGCCAGCATGAGGACCTGGCCCGAGGTGTCGCAGGCAATGGTGGGAAGCAGGTCCGTCTTCCAGCTCAGCGAACGTATGAAGCCCTCATCCAGCTTGATCTTTCCCGTGTAAAGGGCCATGCCGAGCTGGGCGTCCACGCCCAGCCGCGCAAGCGCCTCGATCTCGTCCATGGTGCTTATGCCTCCGGCCACGGTCAGCCTTGCCTGCACGGCCTGCTTCAGCTTCCCGATGGTTTCCATGTCCGTTCCCTGCAGCATGCCTTCCTTTTCCACGCAGGTAAAAAGAAAAGAGGAAACATATTTTTCCAGCCGCGCCGCAGTGTCCAGGACCGGCAGGCCCGTCTTGTGCTTCCACGCTTTCGTGACGATCTCGCCGCCGCGCGCGTCAATGGCCACCATGACCCTTTCCCTGCCCACGGCCGCGGAGAGCTCCTCGAGAAACGCGTGATTGATCGTGTCGTTCTCAAAAACTTTCGTGCCAACGATGATTTTCACGGCGCCGCCCGACACTGCCTTGGAAGCGTCCTCAACGCTCCTTATTCCGCCTCCCACCCTGCAGTCCGCCGCGGCGCAGATTTTCCTGATCAGGGCTTCGTTGTCTCCCTTTTCCATGGCCGCGTCCAGGTCGATGACGGCGATCTGGCCGAATTTTCCGAACTCCCGGGCAAGCGCGACCGGGTTCTCGCGCTCCAGCATCTTGTCTCTTCCCTGCTGAAGCTGGACAGCCTTGCCGTCCATTAAATCTATCGAAGGTATAATCACCGGATGATGACTCCTTTTTCCCTGAGAAATTCTTTGATGTCCGCCACGGTGCAGTCGCCGTAATGAAGGAGCGAGGCCAGCAGCACGGCTTCCGCTTCTCCCTGAACGACAGCGTCCAGCATCTGCTCAAGAGTGCCCGCGCCGCCCGAGGCGATGACGGGAATGTTAACGCCGCGCGAAACCGTTTTCGTGAGCTCCAGGTCGTAGCCCGCCCTGGTCCCGTCCATGTCAATGGAGTTGAGCAGGATTTCACCGGCCCCGAGCTTCTCGCCGTCCTTTGCCCACTTCACCGCGTCCATCCCCGTGTCGTCCCTTCCACCGTTGATATGGGCATGCCAGCTGTCCCCCTGCCTCTTTGCGTCCACGGACAGCACGATGCACTGTGATCCGAAGATCCGTGCCCCCTCCGACAGCAGGGCGGGCTCCTTTATGGCCGCGGTGCACAGGGCGACCTTGTCCGCTCCCGCGTTCAGGATCGCCCTCATGTCGTCGATGCCCCGTATGCCGCCGCCCACGGTCAGGGGAATGAAGACCTCGCTGGAGACTCTCTCGACAACGTCGATCATGATGTCCCTGCTCCTGTAGGAGGCGCCGATGTCGAGCAGCACGATCTCGTCGGCTCCCTGGTCGTTGTACATCTTTGCAAGCTGCGCCGGGTCTCCGGCGTCCCTGATTTCCTTGAACTTAATCCCCTTGACGACCCTGCCGTCTTCAACGTCGAGGCATGGTATGATGCGCACGGCTAACATGATGTCACCCAGTTCTTGAGCATGACAAGGCCGCATCTCCCGCTCTTTTCAGGGTGAAACTGGACCGCGCGGATGTTTCCCTTCTCCAGCACGGAAGGGTAGGTCACGCCGTAGGTGGTCGTGGCCGCCACGGCCCCGGCCTTTTCAGGCGCAACGTAGTAGCCGTGAAGGAAGTAGAAAAAGGACTCGTCTCCAATTTTCTCGAAGAGCTTCGACTTCTTCCCTATGGCCACCTGGTTCCACCCGATCTGCGGCACCTTGCCGGCAGTGAAACGCTCGCACCCGCCCTCGAAGAGGCCGAGGCCCTCCACCCCCGCGGATTCAGCGCTTCCCTGCATCAAAAGCTGCATGCCGAGGCAGATCCCGAGGAAGGGCCTTTCCTTCTGCAGCCACTCACGGACGTACTCGAAGAACCCGGTCTCTTGCAGCCTTGCCGCGGCCGCGCCGAATGCTCCCACGCCCGGAAGAATGATCCTGTCCGCGTCGCCGGCCTGCGCGGGCGAGGAGACGACCCTGCTTTGCGCGCCGACGTAATCGAGCGCCTTTTGAACGGACCTGAGGTTGCCCGCGCCATAGTCGATGATCGCGATCATTTCTCTATCATCCCTTTTGTGCTGGGTATATCCTCGACGAGCCGCGGGTCTTTCGAGCAGGCCATGTTCATGGCCTTTCCGAAAGCCTTGAAAAGGGCTTCTATCTTGTGGTGATCGCTTCTTCCATGAGGCAGCCTGACGACGACGTTCGCCGCCAGGCTCGATGCAAAGCCCTGGAAAAAGTCCTCCAGAAGGTCGGTGTCCAGCTCGCCGCAGAACCTTCGCCTGAATTTTGCCTCGTATTGCAGGTAGGGCCTGCCGCCCAGGTCGACGGCCACGATGGCCAGCGCCTCGTCCATGGGGTGCACGAAAAAACCGGCCCTGTTGATGCCCTTTTTTTGGCCCAGCGCTTTCTTGAAAGCCTGGCCCAGCACGATGCCGCAGTCCTCGACCAGGTGGTG
>JBDRLK010000317.1:0-5492 GCA_043813155.1 Pseudomonadota bacterium
CGGGCCGGCGCGGACTGGTTCGACATGAAGGGCGAGGCGCGCTTCGGCAATGAAAAGATCACGCTGGAGCGCGTGGCGCGGGCTCTCGATGAGCGCGAACGGTTCATCAGGCTGAGCGACGGCAGCCTTGGCGTCATCCCCCGCGAGTGGATCAGCAAGCTGGCCGGCGTGCTGGGCCTGCTCCGCCGCGAGCGCGAGGAAGGGGGAGAAGACGGGGAGCCGCCGGGGCTCAGGGCGTCGCTCGCCCAGCTCGCGATCGTGGAGTCGCTGCTCGCCGTGGCCGACCGCTCGACGCTCGACGCCCGGTTCAAGCGGGCCAGGAAGAAGCTGGAGAGCTTCAGGGGGATACAAAACGTTCCCCTTCCCGGCCGGCTGCAAGGGGAATTGCGCGACTACCAGAAGGCCGGGTACGACTGGCTGCATTTTCTCAGGGAGTTTTCGTTCGGCGGGTGCCTGGCCGACGAGATGGGGCTGGGCAAGACCGTGCAGGTCCTGAGCCTGCTGCTGGCCGAGAAGGAGCGCCGCGAGCGCGAGGAGAAGCGAGGGGAGAATCGCGAGGGCCCGGCCGCGCCCTCGCTCGTTGTCGTCCCGACAACGCTCGTGTTCAACTGGCTGGCCGAGGTGGAGAAGTTCGCCCCGGACCTGGGCGTGTACACGCACCACGGGCCGGGCAGGGAAAGGGACGCGGCCGCCATACTCGGGAAAGGCAGCGACATCGTGATCACAACGTACGGCACGCTGCGGGCCGACAGCGACGTCTTTGGCGGGATCGATTTCAACTACGTCGTGCTGGACGAATCGCAGCAAATAAAAAACCCGCTGTCGCAAGTCGCGGCCTGCGCCCGCGGGCTCAAGGCGCGCCACAGGCTGGCGCTCACGGGCACACCCGTGGAGAACAACACGCTCGATCTGTGGTCCCAGTTCGCCTTTCTCAACCCGGGCCTGCTGGGAGGCCTGGATTACTTCAAGCGGGCGTTCGCCGCGGGCATCGACAGGGACGGGGACGCGGACAGGGCCGCGGCCCTGAAGAACATGATCAAGCCCTTTATCCTGCTTCGCAGGAAGGAGACCGTGGCGCGGGAGCTTCCCGACAAACAGGTCACCACGCTCTACTGCGAGATGAGCAGCGACCAGAGGAAGGTTTATGAGGGCTTGAAGGAGGCGTTCAGGCAGGAGATCGCGGCCTGCATCGAGGCCAAAGGGTACGGCCGGGCGAGGATGAAGGTCCTCGAGGGCCTCACCAGGCTGCGGCAGGTCTGCGACCATCCCGTTCTCGTGGACGGGACCTACGAGGGCGGGTCCGGCAAGCTCGACGTGCTGGCCGGCCGCATCGAAGAGGCCGTGGGGACGGGGCACAAGGTCCTCGTCTTTTCCGCTTTCGTGAAGATGCTCGGCGTGCTCGGCGAGCTTTTCAACGAGCGCGGCATCGCGCACGTGCGGCTCGACGGCTCCACGCCCGCGGGAAGGAGGAAGGAGGTCGTGGAGGCGTTCCAGCGCGATGCGTCGGTCAGGGCCTTCCTGCTCAGCCTCAAGGCCGGCGGTTTCGGTCTGAACCTGACGGCCGCGGACTACGTGTTTGTCGTCGACCCCTGGTGGAACCCGGCCGCGGAGGCGCAGGCCATGGACAGGGCGCACAGGATCGGGCAGGTGAGGAGCGTGTTCGTGTACAAGGCCATTGCCAGGGACAGCATCGAGGAAAAGGTTCTGCAGCTGCAGCGCGAGAAGGCCGATCTTTTCAGCAGCATCATCACGGCGGACGACGGCGTTTTCAAGAAGCTGGGCCCGGAGGACATCCGCGGCCTCTTTTCATGAGCACGGCGTCCTTGTTCATTCCGGCGGTTTCCAGAGCCTGTGCCTCGACAAAGCTCCATTCATGCTGAAAGATAACCGGCGCGGCCGCTGATGTCGGACAGAACCCCGGTTGCTTTGAAGCAATCCTTGATTCGGGCTGGGGGGGATCGACGTTTTTCAAGACGGGGTTAATGGTAGAAGAGTGGAGATGGCCACGGCGTTGTCCGGATTGCTGTCGCCTTCGTTGGCGTGACGACAGGCCAAAGCGGCCGGTTGGCTCAGGCGACCCGCATAAAAAGGTGTTGCGGTGTCCTCGCCATGACACGCGAGGCGGGGGAGGAGCGGGGCTGAAGCCCCTGCACTACCCAGTTCTGCGGGCGGCGTGAGGGGTTTGCCATGACACGCGGGAGAGCAAGGGATCGTTGACGCCGTGACACGGGGGAGGGGGAGCGGGGTGGTCAACAGTAAAACAGAATATAAACAAGTATGCTCATATATGGGCTTTTATTACTGAAGCGAATGAGAACAGATCACCTATTCTCTGACATTCGGGTACTGGCACAATAGAGCTGAAAAAGTGGCAAGTTGCCAGGCAAGTGGAATTTTCGCCACCTTGCAACCCCCTAACTGCCCGGCTTAAAAGGAGTGCGGATTGGCACAGAATATGCTTCAATAAAGAGCTTAACACTGCAAAACATGCGCAAAAACCAAGCAGCATGTTTGACAGCTACCGCGAGTTCCGCGGGAAGTAACGCCTGTGGATGATACCGCTGGCGGCGGAATGTTCCAACCCGGCTTGGAGCAGTCTACGAGTCACGTGTCGATGAAGCAGGAAGCAGACGTCAAATATTCATTTGTAATATTTGTATATGTTCTGTGGAACGGCTGAAGCACTACCCAGCTCTACAAGCGGCATGAACGGCTCGTCATGACACTCGGGAGGGGAATTTACAGGAAGTCCCTGGCCCACAGCCGATCGATGAACATTCGCCATGGAACGACCTCTATCCCGCTGTCCAGGCGCCTGGGGGTCTCCTCCAGGGACACGATGACCGCGTGCTTCACGGGCCCGTCCTCCTTCAGCGCCCTGAGCCCTCGCTCGTCTCCCTTGTGGGTCCTTTTCGATCCCTTGACCTCGAGCGCAAGCTCTTTGTCGCCGAGGATGAAGTCCACCTCGAAGCCGCCGGCGGTCCTCCAGTACGCGATCTCCAGGTCCGGCGCAGCGTAGGCTTGAAATGCCCTGAGCTCCATGAGAATATAGTGCTCGAATGCATTTCCGAAGCCCGGGCTGCCTATCCTGGGAGCCTGCCTTGAAAGATAGGTCATGACTCCCACGTCGAAAAGATAAAACTTCTCCGTTTCGATGAGGCGTCTTTTTCTCGACTTTTTCCAGGGAGGGACCCTGAAGCCCAGGTAAGTATCTTCAAGTATGTCGAAGTAGGTGCGCACGACCTTGTGAGAGACGCCGGTTTCGCGCGCAACATTGACATAGTTCAGGAGCGCGCCGCTCGTCAGGGACGCGACCTTCAGGAACTCGGCGAATGCGGGGATGTTTCTTGTAAGCGCCTCGGCCGCTATCTCCTCCTTCAGGTAGTCCGCGACATAGGCCCTCAGATCCTCCACGGGGTCGGGAGACAGGAAATGAGGCGGAAGCAGGCCCGAGACCATGACCGCCTCCAGGTCGAATCCTTGGGTTTCCAGCACAGAAAGAGGGACCATGATTTTCCGCCACGCTCTTCCCGCAAGAAGGTTGGCGTGCCCCCTCCTGAGCTTCCTGGCGCTTGACGAAGCGAGAAGAAAGCAGGCTCCCCTGTTTTCGATGAGCCAGTGAACCTCGTCCAGCAGCGATGGGACCTTCTGTATCTCATCGATAACGATAATGCCGCGATGATCCTGGAATCTTTCTCTAAGCAGGGAGGGTCTCGAGGCGTACTCGGCAAAGAGGTCGGTCTTTAGAAGGTCGATGATGACGGCGTGCTTCAGGTTGCCGGCAATCCAGTAGCTTTTTCCGACCTTCCGGGGGCCCCACAGGAACGCCGATTTTCCAGGCGGCAGGTTGAGGCTGAAAAGTCTCCTGATGATTTTGCTCATGGAAGAAAAATATCATGATATATTTTCCACGTCAAGTAAAATGTCCTCATTTATTGCTTATTGCGCGGCAATACCATAAGACGGTGCTTTTATAAAACAGCGTTAAGAAACCTTGGAGTATTCGCCTACTTCCTCGTTCAGCCTGTCACCCAGACGGTCCGCTTCCACGTCGAGCTCATAGTCCATCTGCAGGCCAAGCCAGAATTCCGGTGACATCTTGAAATATTTCGCCAACCTCAGCGCAGTATCGGCTGTGACACGACGCTTTCCATGTACTATCTCGTTTATTCGACGAGGCGGTACACCGATGTCATTGGCGAGCTGATTCTGACTGAGGCCCATTGGCCTGAGGAACTCTTCCAGAAGGATCTCACCGGGATGGACGGGTGCAAGATCTTTTTTTGCCATTTTGTACCTCAATGATAATCGACTATTTCTACATCAAAGGCGTCGCCGTTGTCCCAGCGGAAGCAGACGCGCCATTGTTCATTAATGCGAATGCTGTACTGTCCTGCCCGCTGCCCCGAAAGGCGTTCGAGACGATTTCCCGGAGGGACTCGAAGATCAGCCAGTGTCTGAGCCCGGTTCAACATTCGCAATTTACGCAATGCACCATGTTGTATACCGCCTGGGAGCCTGGCCGACCTCGTCCGACTGAAGACCTTTTTTGTCTCTTTGTCTTTGAACGACCTGATCATATCTTCAGCTTATAACGTGTAACGTTACGCGTCAAGCGCCGTTTCTGTTTTTTTTCGTGTGACGCTATATGTTCAGCCTTTGCTGAAAACTTTCTGCCTGCTTATGCTGGACCGGAACGAGCAGGAGCAGTCACCGGCTGTGCCTCGACAAAACTCAATTCACGGCGAAAGATACCGGCGACGCGGCCGCAGGGCCGCCGATGGCGACGGCGGACGGGATCCGGCCGCTACAACACCGCCCCCCTCTTTGCTTTTCGAGCGCACGCAGCTTCATGGGTGCACGGGGGACCGCGATCCGCGTTTCAGCGGTCCTGGCGAAGGAGGAGCTTTATTGTTTGTTTCATGCGGTGGGAGAATCGCCTTTCTCCGAGCATCGATCTCAATCGTTTATCGATCTTTTTGACCGGGGCGCGGCCCAGCCAGTCGAAGACGGCCTTTATCCATCCCCTTGTCGTGTTGTTGGACGGGACGCGGTATAGATCGTCGATGAGAAAGTCGGCGAGCTCCTGGTTGAATCCCGCGTGCTTCAGGCTCTCGATAACCTCCATCCGATGATGTATCTCGTCGATGCGGCTGGGAAGCGGCAGGTTCTTGAGGTGCTCGAAAAGGACACTGAAGGCTTCCTTGTTGCCCTGGAGGGCCAGCGCCCCTAGCGTGCGCATGGCCCTTTTGCGCTCCACGGGGCTCCGCGCGCTTTTCATCTCCCGCTCGTGGTGGCCCACGGGCACTGTTTTGAAATCGATTCTTTCGATCCGGCTCTCGATGATGGCAAATTCGAGGGATTCTTTGTCGAGCCTTCCCTCTTTCGCGAGCCGCTCGATCCTGGCGGCCAGCCGATCATCGATCGGCACCACCTCGACGGGCTCGAAATCAAGGCAGGCTTCCTGCTCCCAGGAGAACCGCTTCAGCCCG
>JBDRLK010000318.1:0-18674 GCA_043813155.1 Pseudomonadota bacterium
CGATGCGCCCTACCCTGCTCGTTCCCATCAGGGTCCAGACATGGATGTTCCCCCGCCTTATTCCGGGGTAGGTCTCCTCGATCATCTCCACCACCTTGGCGCGCGGCGTGCGGTAGTTGAGAAGCACCGATTGCCTTGAGGCCGTCTCGACGACCTCGCGCGGCAGGAACAGGTTGCCCACGTAGCCCTCGTAGGGCTTCATGATGCGCAGGGGCTGGTTGAAAAGATGCAGGACCGTCATGGCGCCCGTAGGCGCGCCCCTGGCGAATCGCGACGTGTTTTCCAGCGTGTCCACGGCCGCGCCCCAGACCGTGATACCCGATGTCTTGATCTCGCCGTAAAAATCGTCCCAGCCGTATTCCGGGTCATTGAGAAGCCTGGCCACGCGCTCGTCCAGCCACTGCGCCACCTGCGGCCGGGCGTAGATGCGGCCGAACCCCAGCTGCGGATTGGAGCCCATCTCCGGCGTTTCGCCGGCCTTGGGCATGAGCCCCTCGCCGAGGCTTACCATGATGGCGTGGTTTTCCGGAAGCTGGCGCGAGGCATACCACAGGCTCTCGCTCATGGCATAGGCCGATATCGCGTCAGCGTCCTTCTTGACCTGGTTCAGCCCGGCCTTGTCCTTTCCCGCCCCTTCGCCGTAACGCCCGAAGAGCTGCGTCCCCAGGGAGGTCACGGCCGCGGTCATGGCCATGAGCCGCTCAATGCGGCCGTTGAGAAAGGATATGTTCCTGGTAAACTCCCTGGCCTCTTCCCCGCGAATCCACTGGATCTGCACGTCCTCGAGCCACAGGTGAAAGCGCCCCAGGATGCACGACGTGTCAAAGGCCCACTGGGCGACCAGGTCCAGCTTTCTTGTTTTTTTCTCATCCCCTGTCATGGATTCCTTCCCTTCATTGGATCTGGTGACATTATAGCCGGTGATATAAAATCCTCAACACATCAATTCGGATTGAAGGAGCGGGAGGCTGAAGAGGCTGTGTCGCAATTGGTGCTGCGCCCCCTCGGGGCGCCATATACAGGCACGCCAAGCTTGTCCCGAGCGAAAGCGAGGGAGCAGCGCTCGCGTGCAGCACCAACATGTTGTATGACACCCATCAGTCATAGGGGTTGCGACACAGCCTCTGAAGCCTCCCCTACCCGGCGTGGGCAGGGGCGACTTCCGTCGCCCATAAAGCAACTGCTTCCAATCGCTCCTGTTTGGTTAGTAGCCGAGGGTATTGGGGATGTTCAAGAGCCATAGGGACCCGTCCATGTCGGCCGCGGCGATCATGGCGGGAAAAAGTGCCAGAGGCCGGTCATGAACCGCGGGTTCGGCAAAGGCGGCAACGACCTCCCCGGTCTGCGAGTCGCGCACCTCGAGCCTATACCGCGCGTTCGCGATCAGGAAGTGGTTGCCCATCAGAAGGACCGATGAATCCGCTTCGTCCGGCACAGACCAGAACTCTTTTCCTGACTGCACTTCAAAGGCGGCAACATGGCCGCCGCCGCCCGCGATCACAACGGCTTCATTCATCGCCGGCCTGACTCTTTCATAGCTTTCGGATGTTCCGAGCTCATGCTCCCAGAACAGGCTCAATGCCGATCCGTCAAAGGCAGACAGGACAACGGGAGCGTCACGGGACATTCCACCTTCAGCTCACCGCGGCCAAAGGCCATCCACGCAAGAACGGCGAGCGCAGCTATGCTGACGGGAAGATACAGTTTCACGGCTTTGTCCATTTTTTCTCCGTTACCGGCTCTGGAGGGTATCGATCGTTGTCAGCCCCGTTGACTCATCCGGGCTGAAGGTGCTTGGAATCGGTGCTTCATCGAGGGTATTGATGCGTATGCGGCCTGCCCCGCCCCCGCCGCCGCCCGCGTCGCGCGAGTCCATGCCCGTGTCGCCGTCCGGCGTGTCGCCGGCTCCGCCGTCACCGCCGTGGCCGCCGTAATCGGGCGCGTTCGAGGCTATTCCGCCGGGCGCCCTGTCGCTTCCGAACTCGCCGAGCCCTCCGGGCTGGCCGTGGTTGCTGCTTCAGGTGCAGTCGCCGGCGCCTCCCCCGCCGCCGTTTGCCGCAAAAACAGCTCCCCTTGCCAGGTCCACGTCCGGGGCCTCGATCAGGGCCGCCCCGCCGGCACCGCCGCCGCCGCCGCCCGCGACATTGGATTCACCGCCGCCGTCCCCGCCCGCGTGAATGCCGCTGGAAGGCCCGAACCAGATGAGCGTGGCCGAGACCAGCTGCACGGCCCCGCCGCCGCCCCCTCCCGTGCCGGGCATGGCTGACTCGTCTCCCTCGGCCATGCCGCCGCCGCCCCCGCCGCTGCCGCCAAGAAGGGGTGTCAGCGCCTGGTTGCCGCACAATCCTCCTGCCTCGCCGCCCGGATACTCACATTCGATAGCAGCCTCGCCTCCGGCGCCGCCCGGGCCCCCGAACCCCGCGCCGCCTCCCCCGGACGTGCAGTTGTGCGCCGTCTCGCCCGTTCCCTCGCCCTTCCGGCCCCTGCAAGGCCCGGTCCCATCCTCTCCCCCGTCGCCTCCCCGCCATCCGCCGCAGCCCGGCTCCTGCCCGCTTGCGCACACGTTGATGATGCCGCCTATGATCATGTCCCCGGTCGCGACAAGGGCCAGGGCATTGGCCCCTTCGCCGAAGAGCGTGATGCCGGCCGGCAGCCTGAGCTCGCCCATGACAAACACGCCCTGGGACGGCGCACCATCCGGCTGCTCGGCTATTATAAAATAGATTTCCGTATCTTCATCGAAGCCCATATAGGGCTCGCGAATAGTTTCATCCTCGGAATTTCGAATCTCGCCGGTGTCCGTGTTGAAATAAAGGTCCGCCATGGTACCGGAAAAGTCCAGGTCCCCGGTGCCCCGGTCAATGACACCGGCCATCCCGTTGCTCGGAATGTAACACTTATCCACATCTTCGTCGCATCCCAGCGGACAGCTGCCCATCCCATGCCACGAGCCGTCCCGGCATACGTTCGCTCCCGTTGCATCGCACCTAATCTCTCCATCAGAGCATGGCAGCGGTTCACCCTCCTGCTCAATATCGATCGGCGTTTCCTCCACCTCCACGATATCTGCAGTTTCCTCCTGCAAATCCACGGCCGGGTCTTCCTTTTCGTCGAGCGTCACATCATCCGCCTCCGCGCCGTCGCGTGCATCGGGCTCCACGCTGTCCGCCGCAGCATCCCCGCCCGTGGCCGGCCCCGTGCCCTCGTAGCACGCAACGCTCAACAGGGCCAGAACCGGCAGAAGCGCGTATCGTGCTTCCGACAAAATAATTTTATTTACAACGACCATGTGTTTACCACGCTCATTCACAGTACAACCAATTATATTAACATAGTTTTGATTATTATAAATACAATTTTATTTTCAAGAGTTTTATTCTCTCTTGTTTTGTTATAATAAGGTCTTGGATTACAGGCTCGTGCGGGCTGACAAGGCGGACGGGGGGTACGTGCTGAGCCTCTACTCCCCCAACGGACAGGACCCGGTTTATTCCATTGACTTCGATTCCCAGGGGCGGTGTCTTTCCGAAACCGCTTTTAATAAATTCAAGTTCATCCCGGAAACGCAGCCTAATTGAAGCTCTCGCCGGGCAGGCACTGGTACATGTCCATGTACACCTCGTACTCCCTGTCCGGGCAGGGCACGACGTACAGGTCGATGATGGTCCCGCAGCGGCCGCCGGACCCCACGTTGCCCGTGCGGGACTCGTGAGCCGTCTTGCCGTCGGGATAGGGGTTCTTGCCGTCGGGGCAGGAGACGTTCATGAGCCACGTGATCTGGCCCGGGATGCCGCACACCTCGACGGGCCTTGCCTTTGATGTCTGCACGCCCGCCACGTCGGTCTCGTTTTTCGCCCAGCGCGTGTCCGCCGTCCCGGCCGGCCACAGGACGGGGCCGAAATTCATGGGGTTGGGCGCGACCGGGCACTGAAGCGGCGTGTTGAGTTCCTGGTCCGTCAGCTTTCCCGATACGGCCGAAGCGCCCGCGACTGCCGATGACGAGCCCCCTTCTTCCTTTCTCGCACCGTCCGTCGGCCTCCTCGCATAACCGCCTTCGGCCGCTCCCTCCTGCCCCCCCGCGACCACGCCCGACGGCTCCTGAACGGACCGGCTCTTCCTGCCGCCCCCGCAGCCCGCGGCAAGCAGCATCGCAAAGCCCGTGAACAATACTGTCATCAATACTCTCGTCATCATTACGCTAACCTTTCTTAACGATACAGTGTCGACATTTCTATCATCGAAATGTTCCAAAATGGAAATTTTTCTTTTATGATCTATTATACGTTGAAATGTCAATCAATTCTATGGGTCATCGGGTAGTCGGCAAAAATCGCCCCGTGCCCATAACCAGGCCAAGCCATGGAATAAACAAAAGCTTCTTGACGCGCGCAAAATCCGGTAATATTGTGTACTGAGTATTATCCGGCCCCAACAACATAGGAGATCTGAGACAATGGGGTATTTGTGTTCAATATGTTCAAAAGTGTAACAGGAGACGGGAATGAACATCTATGTAGGCAATCTTGCGTTTGAGGTGACGGAGGATGAACTGCGCACGGCATTTGAAGCCCACGGAACGGTCGACAATGCCACGATTATCAAGGACAAGTTCACAGGCCAGTCCAGGGGATTCGGCTTCGTGGAAATGCCCGTAAAGGATGAGGGCGAGGCGGCGATCAACAGCCTGAACGGATCGGATTTGAGAGGACGGCCCTTGAAAGTCAATGAGGCTCGCCCGCGAGACGATCGCCGCCCCGGCGGTGGAGGCAGGGGGAGACCCGGCGGCGGCGGCGGCGGCGGCGGGCGCGGTCGTCGTTTTTAATATTCCCACGACCACAGGGAGCGCTCCAGGTTACTTCAAATTGTGAAATCAGCTCGCAATTTGCTGTTGGGATCGGTTTACTCGAGCGACGCCCGCGGCACTTGAAATGCAATGGGAAGCGACGAAAACAACGGCAAGGCGAAGAAACCGGGCGCTTCATCCGATTCGGGCCCGGTTGTGTCGCGCAAGACTATCGAATCATCGGACACCGTTCTGGCCGATCAGGTAAGCCTGCCATCCCCCCGTCAGCTGTCCGCCTCGGCCGTCCCCGTCACCCCTGAAGCCGATGACCGTTACAAGCCCGTGGACGCCCGGACCGGGCGGCCCGTCAAGGATGTAAAAAAAGCCGAGCTGGCCCGGGGCGGCATGGGCCGCATCCTCTGCGCTTTTGACACGCACACGGGCCGCGAGGTGGTTGTCAAGGAGCGGCTGATCGGTGACGCGTCTCCCGCGGCGGCGCAGGCCGCCAGCGCGGGCACGACCTCTCCCGCCGATGCCCGCTTCCTTTACGAGGCAAAAATCACGGCCCGGCTCGAGCATCCCAACATCGTCCCGGTTCACGAGATCGGCAAGAGGGTGGACGGCACGCTCTACTACACCATGAGGAAGGTGAGGGGCAAAACACTGGCCGACGCGCTCGACGAATGCGAGTCCCTGGTCGAAAGGATGGAATTTCTCCCCCACTTTCTGAACCTGTGCAACGCCATTGCCTATGCCCACAGCAGGGGTGTGATTCACCGCGACATCAAGCCCTCGAACGTCATTGTCAGCACCTTCGGTGAGACGGTGGTGCTGGACTGGGGCATCGCCAAAATCGTCGGAAGCTCGCTCGACGAGCGGGACGAGGCGCTGAAAGAGCAGCTCTCCTCCCTCAGGTCGGGCGGCGCCAGGACCATTGCGGGATACGCCCTGGGCACTCCCTCCTACATGCCCCCCGAGCAGGCCCAGGGCGATATCATGAAAATGGATTTTCGCTCCGACGTGTACTCTCTCGGCGCCGTGCTCTATGAAATACTCACGGGCACCCCCCCTTTTTACAAGAAATCATTCCTCGAAACCGTGGCCGACGTGCTGTACAAGGAAGTGACGCCCATCAGCAGGCTGGAAAAGAAGGTTCCACGGGAGCTGGCACAGATCGCTCACACCGCGCTCAGCAAGGACCGGGACATGCGTTTCCTGAACGCCGGCGAGATGGCGCGCAAGGTGCAGCAGTTTCTCTCGGGAAAGTTCGTTGCGCAGCTCGGGGGGGGGAAAAGCGCCTGGATCGGTTACCTCTGGAGGGAAAAACGCAGGCCGCTGCTCACGGCAGCCGCGTTCATCGCCCTCCTGCTCCTCGGTGTGCTGGTCATGAACTGGCGCGGCGCAGAGCTGCAGCGCTCCATCGAAAGGCTCGAAGACGAGGTCGCGAGCGTTGAAGGAAGCCTGGAAGCCGAGAAGAACAAATCGACGCGCCTCAAGGCGCTCATGCTCTCGGGGCAGTCGGACGCGTTCACCGGGACCGCTGCCGGTTTCGCCATTGCCGGCCACGTGGTTACGCTCGATGACACGACGGCCTACAGGATCAGGCTTTACGAGGAGGCAACGGCCCGCTCCTACGGCCTGGCTGCAGCAGGCTTTTTTACGGGAAGCCGCTGCGTGCTTCCCCAGGTCCCGGCGGGGCTGCGCGAACCGCAGGCCATCCCGTTTGCATCGCGCTCCCCAGAGCCCGGGGGCCAATCCCCCCTGGTCACGACGCCCGCAGCCTATAAGCCTCAACGCTACAAGCTGAACCTGGGAAGCCGGGCCGAGCCCGAGATCGCCGCGCTGCCCTTTGACGGGGATGTGCGGGCCGCCGCCCTGTCGCCGGAAGGATATCTCGTGCTCGCAAACCCGATCGGCCTTCTGCATATTTTCGATCCCGGCGGCAAAAAGGACGCCTTCATTGCTCTGGATCAGGAATGGCAGGCCATCACCGCTCTTGCCGTGACCGAGCCGCTCATGGCGGCGGCGGGAAACGAGCAGGGCAGTATCGTGCTTGCAAGCGCCGCGTCCGTGCGCGAGCTGCGGCCCACGGGCCGCGGCGAGGAAATCAGGCTGGTGGCGTTCCTGGGCAAAGAGAGTATCATCGCGCTGAATCGCGCGGGCGAGCTGTTCATGTACGCTTCCGCGGAGGCAAGACCGGTTCGGTGCGGGACGCTGTGCATCGGGGAGGGCGCGATCGGCGCGGCCGCGGCAAGGCCGGCCGGCGAGGACGGGCTCGCGCTGGCAGCGGCATGCGGCGAGGGAAAAATAGAGGCCGGCCGGTTCGAAGCAGGCGCCTACAGGAAAGAGACGGAAATCTTCCTTCCCGGCGCGGCTGCGGTCAGCGCCCTCGACCTGTCCTTCGACGCATCCTCGGCGGTCATTGGAACCGGGGACGGCCGGATCGCAGAAGCCTCTGTCGCGGATGGCGGGTTTCTATCTTCCTCCCCGGTTACGGCGCACACCGGGAAAGTTGCAAGCGTGGCGTACACGCACGACGGCATTCTTTCATCGGGCGCCGACGGGTTCGTGAAGCTATGGCCTGCCAAAGGCCCGGAAGGTCACGGCCCCGTGCGCATCCCGCCCACCCCGGTTGCCGGCGACGACGTCATCGACGTGGATCCGCAGGGGCGCGTCCTCCTTCGGCAAAAAGACTGCTTTGTGCTTCACGATCTTTTGACCCTCGAGGATGTTCTGCAATACTGCCGGCCGGAGATCCGCACGGCAAGGCTGGTCTCGGGAGGACAGTCGCTCGTCGCCATTCTCGACGACGGCACGATCGAGCGCGTGGTGCCGCCGGGCAAGACGAAAACGCAAGCGGATAAGCCCATGCGCCTGACCTCGCCCCTGGCCGATGCCGATGCCCTGTGGATGCTGGACCTGGCCGGGGGACACCTGATGGCTGTCGGCAATCATGAGGGGCAGTTCCAGATCCTGGACTACGTTTCGGGCAAAACCGTGGGAGAGAGGCGAACATGGGACAAGGGAGACATTGCGCAGATCATTGCCGATCCTTTCAGCGTCAACATCGCGGTCCTGTACAGAAGCGGCAGCCTGTCTGTCGGCGGCCTGAGCTCACCGTCCCCCCTGTGGAAGGAAGCAGGGCTCGATGCGGAAAAAACAGCAGCCACGGCCGACGGCCGCTGGCTCATCCTGGCAGACGCGTCGGGAAGGCTCACGGCCATTGATTTCACGGGCCGGGGCAAGCTCATACAGCCATGCAAAACAGGCGAGGGACAAAAGCCGGAGCCGGGGGCCGAGGCGCCTGCATCCTGTCTCATGCCCGCGGGGGGCGCCGCCCCGCTGGCCATGGTCGGGCTCGACAAGGCAAAGCTGCTTCTCGTGGGCCGGGCGGGCTTCGCCATCTACAATATCTTTACGGGGTCGGCGGAGGTCGCGGTCCCGGTCGAGCCCTGCGATGCCGCGCGCGTGGATGCCCACGGCAGCAACATCGTCTGGGTGAGACAGGCGGGCAAAAGCACGCAGACCCTGTCACTCTGGCCGGTTGGAAAATGGCTCTTTGACCCGCCGGACAAATGGGCGGCACAGGTGAAGCAGGCAACGGGCTGCAGAATATCGGGTGGCGTCCTGAAGCCGCTGCTTCCCCATGAGTGGGCTGCCCTCGATCAATAGTCGCCATCCTATAACCCCCACGTGGGGTAGCCGCAGGCTTTAGCCTGCGTTGGGAGGCAATCTATCGCGCAAGCTAAAGCTTGCCGCTACCAGGCTTACAAGAGGGCTTCAAGTCACGCAGGAGGATAAACCGTGCCGAAAAAAACAATCGCATCGCTCATGGCAATCGTCATTTTCACAGGCTGCTGCATCCCGGGCTGCGGTGGGACGAAAAAGGAGCCCGCCCCTCCGGCCTCGCCAATGGAGACTGCGCACGAGGAGCCGAAAGAGGAGCCTCCCGCGGGGGAGCCTGAGACAAAACCGCCTCTGGCAAAAGATGAAGCCGTCAAGCAGGCAGCGCTGAAGCTCTTCGAGCATTGCAAAAACGGCGAGAACGAAAAAGCTGCCGCGTATATTATTTACAGGGGACCGGACGTGGAGAGGAAATGGAAGTCGGTATACCGATACGATGTTGAAGCGGAAAAGGAGCCGGTCGACGAGATCTGCGCGGACATCAAGCAGATGCTGGCGGCAAGCAGCTCCTATGAATTCACGCAGTTCGAGACGGAAACCGAATCAGAGGGCGAATGGCTCGTCTGGGAGGTAGAGTTTCAGACGGGAGGCGGCGCGGACAAGGCTTACTTCGCCTTCCTCAGGGTCCGCGACAGCTACGCTCTCGGCGACATCGACTGAATCGTTTCTTCTTCTCCCGATAAAAATTTTACATTGCATGAATTCGTGGTATATCTTATTGATGTCTCATGGAGGTGCGGAAGAGTGAGCGGAAAAAACTTGGGTGTGCTGGGGGGGGTTGTGATCTTATCTTTTGTCTTTCTTTCCTGCAGCGCCATCGTCAAGTCCCGGCTGGAAGGCTCCGATGCGTCTGAAGACGGCGCAGCCGGCGACGGCATGGACGGGCATGGCGACGGTGTTTCCGATTCGCTCGAGGATGGCGATTCCGTCCCGCCCGACGGCGTGGATGTCCCGGATGCGGAGGCGGAAGGCGATGCTGTCTGCGGAAACAGGGAAATCGAGGCCGGCGAAGAGTGCGATGACGGCAGGAACGGCGACCCGGACGACGGGTGCAGGGATGACTGCACGTTTTCCTGCCATAGAAGCGATGAGTGCGAAGGCCGCTTCGACTGCGAGGAAGGCAAATGCGACACTGAAACGCACACCTGCACGCTCCAGCCCAGGCCGGCGGGCACGCCGTGCAGGGAGGCCGCGGGCGAGTGCGACGTGACGGAAACCTGCGACGGCGAAGCCCCGCACTGTCCGGTCAACGGGTATTCCGGTCCGGACAAGACCTGCAGGCCCGCGTCAGGGGTCTGCGACATCGCCGACGTGTGCAGCGGGGCCGGGCCCCACTGCCCCCTCGATCACGTGGCAGGCGATGAGGTCCTGTGCCGGGACTCGGCGGGCGACTGCGATGCGCCCGAGCTCTGTGACGGCGAGAACAAGGCCTGTCCTGAGGACGACGTCACGGCCGAGGGGGAGATCTGCCGGCCGGCCGCAACCATCTGCGACGCTGTCGAGGCCTGCAACGGGTCCGAAGGCGCGTGCCCGGACGATGTATGGGGCATGATCATGGTTTCAGGCGGTGCGCATCACACCTGCGCGATCCACGATACCAGGGGCGTTATGTGCTGGGGCCAGAATGCCAACGGCCAGCTCGGCACCGGCGATTACGCAGGCAGCCTCGTGCCCAGGGATATTTCCATGGCCGCCGTGCCCGGATTATCCGACATCGCTGCCGGGGGTTACCACACCTGCAGGGTACTTGGCACCGGGCCGCGCCACGCCCAGTGCTGGGGAGAAAACGCGTTCGGCCAGCTCGGCGATGGAACATTCACCAGCCGGACGACCCCTGCCAACGTAGTGGTAAGCTCGGGCGGCGAGATCCTCATGGGCCTCGCGGATGTCTCTGCCTCAGGTTTTTATACCTGCGCACTCATGGATTCCGGCGGTGTGAAGTGCTGGGGAAACGGCCTTTTCGGCAGGCTCGGGAACGGCTCGACGGATAACAGCAACGTCCCCGTTGACGTGGCCGGTATTGCCTCAGGCGCCACCGGCGTGTCGGCCGGGGCCAGCCACGCCTGCGCCCTGCTGGAAGACGGAACAGTGAAATGCTGGGGACTGGGCGTGTCCGGACAGCTTGGAACCGGCGACTATGAGAGCAGCACGACACCGGTCCAGGTCATGGCGTCGGAGTCCAGCCCTCTCGAGGAGGTGGCCGCCATTTCCGCGGGCAACGGTTCTGCATGCGCGCTGCTCGAATCCGGCGCAATCATGTGCTGGGGCTATAACGAGTACGGCCAGCTGGGCGCGGGCATGGACGATGAAACCAGTGCCTACCCTGTCACGGTTGCCGGGCTGACCAGCGTCAGGGCGATCGATGCGGGAGAGTTTCACGCCTGCGCGCTTCTCGATACCGGAGTCTGGTGCTGGGGCAACAATAGTGCGGGCCAGCTCGGCAACGCTGCCTCCGAGAACAGCAATGTGCCTGTGCACGTTTCCGGGTCCGGCCCATCGGTGACCGCCATTTCAACGAATTTCAACCATACCTGCGCTATCCTGGACTCCCGGCAGGTCTGGTGCTGGGGACTGAATGATTACGGCCAGCTGGGCGACGGAACGACGAGCGACAGGGACATTCCGGTGGTGCTCGATTGCCCTGATTCTCCCGAGGTTGAATAAAAAAACGCACCGGCACCGTGAGGTCACGCGTGGAAAAACATCTTCGGATCAACGCGATACTTATGGTCATCATGAGCGCGGCGCACGGCCTGATGCTGCTCTCCGTGTTCATCAACCTTATCCTCAGTTACATCGCCAACCAGCCCGGCCGACCGCTCGGCGATGTCTATCCCGTTCCCCCGGGGACGCCGGAGAGGATCGGGTTTTTCGGAACCTTCGCGGCCTTGGGCCTGTGGTGCTCGGCCGGCATCGTATGGGCTCCCCTCAATGCCTACGGGCTTTTCAAGAAACGCGCATGGGCGAGGACCTCGTCGCTGGTCTACTACGCGGTGTCGCTCTTCACGTGCTGCTGCATCCCGTTGGGACTTTACGGCCTGTGGAGCCTCAGCGGGAAGGACATCCGTCCCGGCATGACCTGATATTCTCGAGAAGCATGGCATGGACCTTCGGGCCCGCGGCAATGACGTTGCCCGAGTCCAGGTAGCCGGGGCCGCCGCTGAAGTCCGTGACCACGCCGCCCGCCTCCGTGACCAGCAGGCTGCCGGCGGCCATGTCCCAGGCGCTCAGGCCGATCTCGAAAAACCCGTCGCCCCGTCCAGCGGCCACGTGGGCCAGGTCCAGGGCCGCGCTTCCGCACCGCCGCAGGTCGGCCACCTTCAGAAAGACGCTTTTAAACATGCCAAGATAGTTATCCGTCAGCTCCTTGAACCGGAAGGGAAAGCCGGTAAGGATCAGGCAGTCCTCCAGCTCCGCGGGACTTGACACGCAGATCCTCTCGCCGTTCATAAAAGCGCCTTCACCCTTTTTCGCCGCAAAGAGCTCGTCACTGAGCGGGTTGAGGACAACGGCCACGATGATCCCGCCGGCGAGCTCCAGGGCAATGGAAACGCAGAACATGGGAAAGCCGTGAATGAAATTAGTGGTTCCGTCGAGAGGATCGATGATCCAGCGGTACCCGCCCTCCTGCCTGTCCCTTGCCGACTCCTCGGCCAGGAAGCCATGGTCCGGAAAGCGCTTTTTTATCTCCCCGATGATGACGCGCTCCGCTTCCCTGTCGGTTTCGGTCACGTAGTCAAAGGCGCGCTTGCGGTCGACGCGGCCGCGCGCGCCCTTTCCCGCGCCCCTGAGAATGATGCTGCCGCCTTTTTTCGCGGCCTCGACGGCAACTTGAAGGTATTTATCGTTGTTCATGGCTCGACCGGGAGGCTGAAGCCTCCCCTGCCCTCTCCAGGAAATTCACAGACGCGCCGAGGGCGCGGCACCTTTCGTCTCCGGCGGCCAAGGAAGGCGGCGGCCATCAGGGCCATGAGAATGAACGGGACCGGGCTCGTTTCACTGTCCGATGCCGCGGCAACGCTGCATCCCACCAGGCCGGACCCCGTCGCGACGAGGGCTGATGGGTCGTCATCATCGCAGGCATCGCCGATGCCGTCGCCGTCCGTGTCCTCCTGGTCCGGATTCGGAACGTCCGGGCAATTGTCGTCATCGTCGGGGATCGTGTCGCCGTCTTCATCTTCATCATCCTCGCAGGCATCGCCGATGCCGTCCTCGTCCTCGTCTTGCTGGCCGGGGTTGGGCGTCTCGGGACAGTTGTCCTCGTCGTCGGGGATCGTGTCCCCGTCATAATCACCCTCGCAGGCGTCGCCAACCCCGTCCTCGTCCTCGTCCGCCTGGTCCGGGTTGGGCACGAGCGGGCAGATGTCCTCGTCGTCCGGGATCGTGTCGTTGTCCCTGTCGTCGTCGCAGGCGTCCCCGATACCGTCCTCGTCACTGTCCGCCTGGCCGGGGTTGGGCGTCTCGGGACAGTTGTCCTCGTCGTCCGGAATCGTGTCCCCGTCATAATCATCCTCGCAGGCGTCGCCCACGCCGTCCTCGTCCTCGTCTTCCTGGTCAGGGTTCGGGGTGAGCGGGCAGTTGTCGTCATCGTCGAGTATGGTGTCGTTGTCGTCGTCGTCGTCGCAGGCGTCGCCGAAACCGTCCTCGTCCGTGTCCGCCTGGTCGATGTTCTCGACGAGCGGGCAGTTGTCGTCCACGTCGGGGATCGTGTCGTTGTCGTCATCATCATCGCACACATCCCCCATGCCGTCCTCGTCGTTGTCCTCCTGCCCGGGGTTGGCCGTGAGAGGGCAGTTGTCCTCGTCGTCGGGGATCGTGTCGTTGTCGTCATCGTCGTCGCACGCGTCTCCGGCGCCGTCCTCGTCCGTGTCCGTCTGGTCCGGGTTCGGCGTGAGCGGGCAGTTGTCGTCATCGTCGATGATCCCGTCCGCGTCCGTGTCATCCTCGCAGGCATCGCCGATACCGTCCTCGTCGGCATCCTCCTGGCCCGGGTTCGCCGTGAGCGGGCAGTTATCCTCGCCGTCGGGGATGGTGTCGTTGTCGTCGTCGTCGTCGCAGGCATTGCCCGCGCCGTCCCCGTCCGTGTCCGCCTGGTCCGGGTTGGCCGTGAGCGGGCAGTTGTCCTCATCATCGGGGATCGCGTCGTTGTCGTCGTCGTCGTCGCAGGCGTCGCCCGCGCCGTCCTCGTCGTTGTCCGCCTGGTCGCTGTTCGCCGCGAGAGGGCAGTTGTCGCCCACGTCGAGAACCGTGTCGTTGTCGTCGTCCTCGTCGCAGGCGTCGCCCGCTCCGTCCTCGTCGTTGTCCGCCTGGTCCGGGTTCGGCGTGAGAGGGCAGTTGTCATCAGGGTTGTGGATCCCGTCCCTGTCAGGATCCGTGTCCCTGACCCTGAAATTTTCGGAAAAGACGAACAGGCCCGCCCTTTCTCCCGCGTGATTTCTTTCCCCGTCCAGGAACCTGTCCTCGTCCACGGTCAGGTCCACGCCCGCCGTATCCAGCGACTCGAACCTGACCCAGCCTCCGTCATCCTCGTTGCGCGTCTGGAGCGTTGTCACGAATCGGGGAACAGCAGAGTATGTATTTACGAAATTGACCGTGAAGCGCCCGTCGTCCCAACCCTGGATCACGGCATCCGTGAGAATGGTCTCATAGCTCACGGCAATATCGTCGGAATCGGTAAACGTGCTCTGCACGTTGCCGTCGATCACCACGTACCCGATCGTTTCAGGGCCGGCAAGCGGCGTTGTCGAGCATTCGGCCCCGTCCAGGCCCAGCTCGAAGGACGCGGGCGTGACATTCCGGATGGCCACGGTAATCCACGGGTCTGAAGGCTCGTCTACGATATCATTGTTCTCGTTGTTCATGGACTGGATCTGGGCCAGGATGATGGGGTTCGTAAAACCTTCGGGAAGGGGGATCGTATCCATTCCCCCGCCGCCCGCGAAAACAAGCGATGATGTGTCCACAAACCCTGCCATGACTTGCCGGTCGTCCGGCAGCGTCCAAAGGCCCTCCTCGATCACCATGTACGCCACGTTCATGGCGATGTGCGGCCCGTCCTCGCCCGGAGGCTCGGCAATGGTGATGTCAAATGACGTGGGCGTGATGTTCCGGATCCTGAAATTCGCGGGATTGCCCCCGTCCGTGGCCGGCACGGTCACCACGACGGGCGAATCGTAGGTGTAGCGCAGGCCCACGGTATCCCATTGCGGGTCCGTGTACGTGTCGCGGATGGTCGTGTTGCCCCCTTCCATCTGAAACGTCTCGGGCTGGGCAAGGACCTGCGCGCTCATGGCCGCGAGCGCGAGAAAGAGGATCAACCCGCAGTAATGTCTTTTAATCAGTGTATGCATGAGTGTGCCTCCAGATTGTACAGTAATCTTAATGCCAGTTGCTCTAAAATCAACTTCCCCCCCCTGCAACATTGATTGGCGGGATCAGCGTTTAGTAAATACACTCGTGGCTTACATTGGCTGTTTTCACCGACAGCGAGGCGGGAATCAGGCCGTCGATCAGGTAGTCGACGATCAGGGTCGCGTACACCAGCTGTTCGCAGGTGCTCACCGTGCTCTCGGAATAGCGCATAGTGTATTCGCCGGTGTACTCATCGCCCCCTGCGAGGGTTGATGGGGGCGTGCCCACGGCCTCGATGGAGTCATACTCCACGATGAGCGAGCTGTCCGAGGCCAGCTTGAGGGTCATGCCGCGGAAAGAAAAGCCGCTGAACCCGCACTCTTCACCCGCTGGATTCGAATTTGCCAGGGAAAGGTCAAAGGCCACGTTTGTCCCCGTGCTCATGAAGGCGAGCGTCCAAGAATAGGCGTCCAGCATATCCCCTGTGAGCAGCAGGCAGTCCGTGGGAATCTCCGTGGTAACGTCCTGGACCTCGTCCGCGTCCTCCGCTTCCGGCAAAACATCCTCGGCAACATCCTCGTCCGCCGGGTCCTCCACCGCGTCCTCGTCGATCTCAGGATCGGGCAGCGGGTCCGCGGCCGGATCTTCGGCCGCGAGGTCTTCCGACGGGATGTCAACGGGCGTATCCGCGGGAACGTCAGAGGGCGTCTCGAGCACGTCCATGTCCCAGGTCCCGATCTCCTCGGTGGAAAAATCCGTGTCCGCGTCCCCGTCGCCGCCGCCGCCGTTGCACCCGGCGGGCAGCAGCGCCGGGAAGCATACAGTCATTATGAGAGCTCGTAATATCATTGCGTTCTCCTTGTTGTTGATTCTACAACCAGTCCGCGAACTGTCAATAAAAATATGGATTGGTATGGCCTGGAGCGAATTGAGTGACGAAGCGATGTTCCCGGCGGCCGCGTTATCGAAAAATATGTTTCCGCGCGGAAGGCACCAAGTACAGCGCGACAATCGCCGCGATAATCCTGAGGCATAAACACGCGGGGACCAGGAAGTACATCGGCCTGAACCTGAAAACAACGCTGTGGCGGCCGGGCCCGACGAACACGGCCTGGAGGATGCTGTTCGCCCTCAATACATCGACCCTGTCGCCGTCCACGGTCGCCCTCCACCCGGGGAACCACGCCTCGTTGAGCACCACGAATCCCTTCCCGGGGGCATCGACCTGCAAATGTACTTCATTCACGTTCGCCTCGATGACTTTCACTGCCGCGCCCCGGGGCGGGGAATCCTTGAAATCCGAGGCCAGCCGCAGCTGATCGCCGTCGAGATCCTCTTTCGCGAAAACGCATTCCTTCACGCGGTCAAGCCGCTTGAGGGCGCCGAGAGCCCTGGCGTCGTTTTCCACGAGCTTCACCCGGCCGACCCAGTAGGCAAACGGGTCGGGGTCGGGCAGCTGGAAGATTCCCTTGTCGATTTTTTTTACGCCGGGGATTTTTTGAGGCTCCTTGATGTGGTGGTGCGAGTACTTGAGCGTTTTGTGTGGAGCATGGAGAATATACTTGATGTTAAAAACAGACGCGAGCTCCGGGCTGGTGTGAAACATCTTGATCACGTTGTCGAATCGTTTGCCCCTGAGGGGACCCATGTACCCGCGGAAATCGCGCACGCTTATGAGCGAGCCGGGCCGCAGCCCGAGAAGGAATTCATTGTAGACCCGGTACCCGTTGTTCTCCTTTTCCGTGAGCTTTTTCACTTTTTCAAAGATCCCGGTATTTTCCCTGAACCTGCCGTCCTCGAGAACGCCGCTCCTGCGGCCGACCGTGCTCAGGTCGATAAACAGGATGGCAACCACGCAAAAAGCAAAAACGCCTTTTTTCCCGGGCGCGCTGATCGCGATCCTGAGGCTCGCCATGGTCAGGGAGGCAATAATCACCAGCCACCACATGTCGTTCAGCAAGGTGTCGTTGCTGACATGCTGCGGGGCCACCTGAAAAAAAATGGCGAGAAGTGAAAAAAAACCGGTAAATATCGCCGCTGCGGCGAGGAACCTGCGGCAATTGACTTCCCTGTCCATGACGGCCGCAAGCCCGCCTGCCGCAAGTACGGGAAGCGCGAAATTCACGACGTAAATGTACCGGTTGGCTATCCTGAACAGGTTGAACGGCGGAAAGACGGTATAGAGCACCCTGAAAAGGTGGGTCCGGTCGCCGAGGGCCAGGAGGAAGCCGAAGACCGCTATCGCGGCAAAGAAGACGGCCAATCCCCGCCGCTTCCACTTGACCACGCCGAGCAGGGCGAGCAGCACAACGCAAACGCCCGCATACAGGTATCTCCCGTACGCTCCCTTGAGCACGAGGCCCAGGATGCTCTTGGCCTCGATCCCGCCCCCTGCAGCGTAGCCGAAGGTGCGGGATTCGCGGATCGAATGCCCGGTTACCACGGCCGTGGGAAGGACAACCGGCAGCACGAAGATCGCGGCGCAAGCCAGCGAAACGGCAAGGGGCAGCCATAGTTGGCTTATTCCATCTTTCAGGCCCTCGCTTCTCAGGTATTCGACCAGGCGCATGACAAAGTAAGGCCCGGCAACGAGAAACCCGTAAAATACCGTCGGGGGGGAGCCCGCCATTGTGGCCATTCCCACGAAAATCGCCAGAAGAACCGCGTCGGCAATGGTCCGATTTTTAAAGAGCCGGTCCGTGAAATAGAGAACAAGGGGCATCCATGCTGCGGGCCAGATCAGTGAAAAGTGGGCATGGACCAGCATGAAGGGGCCGAGCTGATAGGCAATGCCCCCGGCCAGAGCGGGAAGGGAAGGCAGCTTCAGCCCTCTCAGAAAGATGGCCATGGAAATGCCCGCAATGGAAAGATGAAGCAGAATCTTCACCTGCAGCAGCTGGTAGGAAACACCGCCCAGAAGATACCCGACGGCCACGAGGATCCAGTTTACGGGATAAAGGACCCCGGCCTGCGGGTCGCAGCAAAACGGCCATCCACCCCTTTCGTAGGGGCTCCAGAGGGGAAAGCTTCCCTCGGAAAAAGCATTGTAAATATACGCTAAATCCGGCCAGTACTCCTCGAATGTGTCCCCGAAAAAATGTTTTGCATCGGGGCCGGCGACGGCCCACACCGCCAGGTATGCAATGAATGGAGAGGCGAACAGGAAAGCATGGGGAAGGATCGCGGCTGCAATTTTTTTGATTCGATTTTCCAACGGCAGACCTTCTTATTCGAGCCGGGTCACGTTTCCTGTCCGGTGCCCGCGGCTCCGGTTTTTCGATGCTTTATTTTTACGAGCAGGATATTAAAGAACATTATTAAAGGGTCTGTGAAGATGTTTACGCGCGAGTCCGGGTCGTCGGACCACCTCACCGGGACTTCCTTTATTCTGTATCCGTACCTTGAGGCAATGTAAAGGGCTTCGACGTCAAAGCCGAAGCCGTCGATCGTCACGCGCGAGAAAATGTCCAGGGCGGCCTTCCTCGTGAAGAGCTTGAAACCGCATTGCGTATCCCGGATGCCTTTCATCAGCACGGCCTGGGAGATGAAATTGTAGACAGTGCCCATCAGATTCCTGTGAAAGGGCTGGTACGTTTCTATCCTCGAGCCGGGCGCTTTTCTCGATCCGATGACGACCTGGCAGCCGCCCGCGGAATCGAAGAGGGTCTCGATATCTTCTATGGGGGTGGAGAGGTCGGCGTCCGTAAAAAACACGAATTCGCACCCGGCGCTGAACACGCCGGCCCTTATGCTGTAGCCTTTGCCCCTGTTACCCGGATTGTCCAGCAGCCTGACGTTGTCGAACCTGTCGACGAACCGCTCCGCCGCCTCCAGTGTGCCGTCGGTGCTCCCGTTG
>JBDRLK010000319.1:0-13815 GCA_043813155.1 Pseudomonadota bacterium
CCGCTGCGGCGGCCCTGAAGCGAGCAATTTCCCCCTCGCGTGTCATCGCGAGGCAGCGTTCCAGACAAAGCCGTGGCGATCTCGAGCATCGGAAATATGCATAAGCGATTTATGGAGCACGCGAGATGAACAAACGATTGCTGGTTGTTGACGACGAGGCGGCCAACCTCTTTGCCTACAGGAAGCTGTTCATGCAAACGGGCATGGAGGTCGACACGGCCGAAACCGTCGAGGAAGCCGGAGCCATGCTGGAGCAAAACGAGTACTGTCTCGTGCTCACCGACATCCGGTTCAACAGCGTGGGCGACGAGGGGGGCTTTGCCATCATGGAGATGACGAAGAAGCTTCAGCCGCGAAGCAGGGTCATCATGATCACGGCTTACGGCGATAAATCGACCGAGCAGAGAGCGTACCGGCTGGGCGCGGACCTTTATCTTGAAAAGCCGGTGCCGTTCGCCGTTCTCAGGGGCAAGCTCGTGGAGCTGGGCCTGATCGAGGACGCGATACAGGCAGCCGCAATGGGAAGGAAGAAATCCGTGAAAGGGCAGGCGCAATGACGCAAGACAAGGCGAAAAAAAACAGGAGTGGGAAGAATGCGAGCCGCGCGGCGGGCGACGAACGGCGGACGAAGAAGGAGCTTATCGAGGAGCTAGTGGAGCGGCGAAAGGCCCACGAGGACCTCGAAATGCGCGTGGAGCAGAGGACCGAGGAGTTCAGGCGTTCCGAGCGCAAGTTAAAGACGTTCGTGGAAAACCTTCCGCAGAAGATTTTTTATAAGGACCGCGATTCTAAATGGGTCTCAATCAATGAAAGCTTTGCGAGGGACCTGGGGGTAAAAGCTGAAGAGGTGAAGGGCAGGACGGACTTTGACTTCTTTCCGAAGGAGCTGGCCGAGAAGTACAGGGCAGACGACCAGCGCATCGTTGAATCCGGCAGGACCGAGGAAATCGAGGAAAAATACATTCGGCAAGGAGAGCAGCGCTGGGTCCAGACCGTCAAGACGCCGGTCAGGGACGAGGACGGAAACGTAACGGGCGTGCTCGGCATCTTCTGGGACATCACGGACCGCAAGATGGTGGAGCAGAAGCTTCAGTTGACCCTGGAGGACCTCAGGCGCTCCAACACGGATCTCGAGCAGTTCGCGTACGTGGCGTCGCACGACCTCCAGGAACCGCTGCGCATGGTATCGAGCTACATGCGGCTCCTGGAAAGGCGCTACAAGGAGAAGCTGGACGACGACGCAAAGGATTTCATAGGCTTTGCAGTGGACGGCGCCAACCGGATGAAACGGCTCGTGGACGACCTCCTGGTTTTCTCCCGCGTGGGCACGCAGGGGAAAGATCTCGTACCGGTGGATAGCACGAAGACAGCGAAGGAAGCCGTTGCCAACCTGAAGCCCGCCATCGATGAGGCGGGTGCCGAGGTCGAGCTGGGGACGCTCCCGCCGGTCATCGGCGATGAAACGCAGCTTGTACAGCTCTTCCAGAACCTGATCGCCAATGCGATCAAGTTTAAGAGCGAGGAGCCGCCGCGCGTACATGTGTTTGCAGAGATAAAGGGCGGCAATTGCGTATTCTCGGTGCGCGACAACGGCATCGGCATTGAACCGCAGTTCAGTGACCGTATCTTTGTCATATTCCAGAGACTTCACGGCCGGACCGAGTACTCGGGAACCGGGATAGGCCTGGCCGTGAGCAAGAGGATCGTGGAACGCCACGGGGGAAAAATATGGGTGGAGTCCGAGCCCGGTAAGGGCTCGACGTTTTTCTTCACAATTCCGGTAAAAGGAGGTCAAGCATCATGATTGGCGCAGTACAAGGAAGCCCTATCGAGATCCTTCTCGTGGAGGACAACCCCGGCGACGTTCGCCTGACACAGGAGGCGATGAAGGAGGGCAAGGTAAAGAACAACCTCGTCGTGGTCGAAGACGGCATGGAGGCTTGGGACTTCCTTAATAAAAAAGGGAAACATGCCGGGGCCGTCAGGCCCGACCTCATCCTGCTCGACCTGAACCTGCCCAGGAAGGACGGCCGCGAGCTCCTCGAGGAGATCAAGGAGGACGAGGACCTGAAGCGCATCCCCGTGGTCATCCTCACAACGTCCAAGGCTGACGAGGACATCATGAAAACCTACAACCTTCACGCGAACTGCTACATCACGAAGCCCGTGGACCTGGAGCAGTTCATCAGGGTCGTCAGGAGCATCGAGGACTTCTGGCTGACCATCGTGAAGCTTCCGCCCAATGGTTCGAAATGAAGGCAGGGGATGCGGAGGCCCGTAGTGCGGCCCTTTACGGACCGCTACCGGCGTGACGGCCAGGCGGGGCTAAAGCCCCGCACTACGAATCGGGAGGGGAAAACCAGGCGGGGCTGTAGTGCGGCCCTTTACGGGCCGCTGCCGGCGTGACGGCCAGGCGGGGCTAAAGCCCCGCACTACGAAGAAACGGGGGCGAAGGGGACAACATGAACGACAAGACCATAAGCGTCCTACTCATCGAGGACAACCCGGGCGATGCGAAGCTGATCAGGGAGGAGCTGAAGGATTGCAACTTCACCTTATTCCATTGCCGGGTTGCCGGGACCCTGGAAGCAGGGCTCGCGGCCTTCGAGGAGGGAGCCGCCGACGTGGTGCTCCTCGACCTGTCGCTTCCCGACAGCCGCGGCCTGGACACGGTAAGGAGCATGGTCGCGCAGGCCCCGGAAGTTCCCATCGTTGTTCTGACCGGAACGGATGACAAGGAGACCGCTCTGCAAGCGATCCGCGAGGGCGCGCGCAACTACCTTGTCAAGGGCAAGTTCGGCGGCGAGATTCTCGAGCGCACGATACTCTTTGCCGTGGAGCAGCACCGCTCCGCAGCCAGCCTGGAGTTGGAGAGGCGCAGGCTCGGGGCGAGCCGCCGGTTCCTGGAGGTGACGAACCGCTACTCGCAGATGGGCCCGCTGCTGGAAGCACTGATCGACGAGGTCAAGAAGTACAACGGGTGCCGGGCCGTGGGCATCCGCATCCTGGACGAGCAGGGCAACATACCGTACGAGGCATACAAGGGATTCAGCAAAGAGTTCTACGAGCTGGAAAGCCCGCTGTCCGTGAAGTCGGACAAATGCATGTGCATCAACGTGTTCAATGAGACGACCGACGCGCGGCTTGCCTGGTTCACGGAAGGCGGATCGTTCTACTCGAACGGCACGACCCGGCTCCTGGCGAGCGTTTCCGACGAGGAAAAGGGCGAGACGCGCAACACGTGCAACAGGTTCGGGTACGAGTCCGTGGCCCTTGTTCCCATCATCCAGGGCGACAAGGTCATGGGAGTGATCCACGTTGCCGACGAAAGAAAGGACATGGCGCCGGTCGGCATGGTCGAGACCCTGGAGAGCGCGGGCCTGATGCTCGGGTCCGCGCTCCAGCGCGTTCGCTCGCAGCACGAGCTCGGCCTCAGTGTCGAGCGGCTCACCCGGAGCATGAACGGGACCATCAGCGCCGTGGGCCGGATGCTGGAGCTGCGCGACCCCTACACGGCCGGCCACCAGGCCAGGGTGGCGAGGATCGCCGTTGCGATCGGGGCGGAGCTTGGCCTCGATGGCGACCGGCTCGAAGGCGTCCGTGTCGCGTCTGCGATGCACGACCTGGGCAAGATCTGCGTGCCGGCCGAGATACTGAGCAAGCCGGGAAGGATCACGGACATCGAGTTCGGGATCATCAAGACGCACAGCCGGTACGGCTACGACATATTAAAGCCCGTGGAGTTCCCATGGCCCGTGGCGGACATTGTTCTTCAGCACCACGAGCGCATGGACGGGTCGGGCTACCCCAGCGGCCTCAAGGGCGGCGCCATCATGCTCGAGTCAAGGATCATCGGGGTTGCCGACGTGGTGGAGGCCATGACCTCGCACCGGCCCTACAGGCCGGCCCTGGGCCAGGACATCGCGCTGAAAGAGATAACCGGGGGCAGGGGTAGCAGGTACGATGCCGACGTTGCCGACGCCTGCGTGAAGATTTGCAAGAACAGGAGATTCGAGACAGGGGAGTATGGGGGGTAGGGGAGGCTTTAGCCTCCCGCGAACATACCCTACGAGGGTAGGGGAGGCTTTAGCCTCCCTGTTTCTCCATGACGGGTAGGGGAGCCTTCAGGCTCCCCGCAAAGCGTGTTACACGGGCGGCTAAAGCCGCCCCTACCCGACGGGGAAAGAATCGGGCGGCTAAAGCCGCCCCTACCCGACGGGGAAAGAATCGGGCGGCTAAAGCCGCCCCTACCCGGCGGGGGAAGAACCGGGCGGGGGGAGAAACCGACGGGAGTGAAAGAGAACATGAACGACAAAACGATCAGCGTACTTCTCATTGAAGACAACCCGGGCGACGCGCGGCTCATCGAAGTTATGCTTGGCGGCGCGGACGAAGCTTCGTTCGAGCTGCACGTGGCAGACAGGCTCGAGGCCGGGCTGAAACAGCTGAAGGACAACAGCGTGGACGTGATACTGCTGGACCTGTCGCTGCCCGACAGCACGGGGCTTGATACGTTCACCAGGACGCATGAAACAGCGCCCGGCGTTCCGATCGTCATGCTCACGGGCCTGAGCGACCAGACATTGGCGATAAAGGCCATGAAGCAGGGCGCGCAGGACTACCTTGTCAAGGGGCAGGTGGACGAAAAAGTGCTGGCCAGGGCGCTTCGCTACGCAATTGAGCGAAAGCAAGCCGAGGAGGAGGTCCGAAAACTTAACCAGGAGCTGGAGCAGCGCGTCATCGATCGCACGAGGGACCTTGACGCATCGAACAGGGAGCTCGAGGCATTCGTGTACTCCGTGTCCCATGACCTGCGCGCGCCCCTGAGGAGGGTCGAGGGGTTCAGCGCGGCCATGATGGAGGACTGCGACAACCTGCTGGACGGAAAGGGCAGGGAGTACCTGGAGCGCATCAGCGAAGGGACTGCGGGTATGGGCAGGCTCATCGACGCGCTGCTCGAGCTGTCGCGCGTGGCCAAGGCGGACATGGAGAGGGAGGAGGTGGACCTGGGCAGCATGGCCAGGTCGGTGATCGGGGAGCTCCAGGAGACGCAGCCGCGCCGCGGCGTCGAGTGCATTGTCCGGGAAGGGCTCAAGGCAAAGGGCGACGAGAGGCTTCTTCGCCTGGTTCTCCGGAACCTTCTCGGGAATGCGTGGAAGTTCACGCAAAAGCGAGGGAGCGCGAAGATCGAGTTCGGCGCAAGAGAAGACAATGGCAGGAGAGTGTTTTTCGTGCGCGACAACGGCGCGGGGTTCGACATGGGCTACGCGGGCAAGCTCTTCACGCCCTTTGCGCGCCTGCACTCGGACGACGAGTTCAGCGGCACGGGCATCGGACTTGCCACGGTGCGGCGCATCGTGAGCCGCCACGGCGGCAAGGTGTGGGCCGAGGGGGAGGTCGGCAAAGGCGCAACACTTTATTTCACCCTGCAAAAGGGGGGAGGTACTGAATGAAAAATCAGCTTAAAGTGCTTATCGTGGAAGATTCAGGAGACGACGTCATGCTGCTCGTAAGGGAGCTTCGGCGCGGAGGGTTCGACGCGGTTTACAAGAGGGTGGACACGCCCGAGGACATGAGGGTCGCTCTGAGCGGCAGGGACTGGGACATCGTGCTTTCGGATTTCAGGATGCCGCGCTTCGATGCGCCCGGGGCGCTGAAGGTGCTGAAGGAAAGCGGGCAGGACATACCGTTCATCGTGATCTCGGGCACGGTCGGCGAGGACGTGGCGGTCGAGACCATGCGATTGGGAGCCAACGATTACATCATGAAGAGCAACCTCGTGCGGCTCGTGCCCGCGATCAGGCGCGAGCTCCAGGAGATGGAAGGCCACCGCCAGCACAGGCTCACGCTGGACTCCCTCGAGGAGAGCCAGGAGAAGTTCGAGATCCTGTTCAACGGGAACAACGACGCCATCTTCATCGCGGACCCGGAGACGCGCATACTCGTGGACTGCAACAGGCAGGCGGAGAGGATGACCGGGTACCCGAGGGAGAAGATCCTTTCCATGAGAGCGGACCAGCTCCATCCGCAAGACGCAGTCGATGCAACCATGAAATTCTTTGAAGATCAGGCGGCCGGCTGGTCCGGCATCGTGGAGTCCGAGCTGCTGACCGCGCTGGGTAGAAAGATACCGGTCAGCATCAACGCAGCCATGGTCAGGATCGAGGGCAGGGCATACCTTCAGGGCATCTTCCGCGACATCTCGGAGCAGAAGAAAGCGGAAAGGGAGATGCGGGAGAGCTACGACAGAATGCAGAAGGTCATGGAGGGCGTGATCCATGCCATGGTCGCGACCGTGGAGATGCGCGACCCCTACACGGCCGGCCATCAACGGCGTGTGGCCAGGCTGGCCACGGCCATGGCCGCGGGCATGGGCCTTTCCGCCATGGACGTGGAGGGCGTGCACATGGCCGCTGTCATCCACGACCTGGGTAAAATTTACGTTCCATCGGAGATACTCGCCAAGCCGGGCCGGATCAGCGAGATGGAGTTCAGCATGATCAAGATGCACCCCAGGGTGGGGTACGATATACTGAAAAAAATCGAGTTTCCCTGGCCCGTGGCCGACATCGTGCTCCAGCACCACGAGAGGATGGACGGCTCGGGCTACCCGGGCGGGCTCAAAGGCGAGGCGATCCTGGTGCAGGCCAGGATCATTGCCGTTGCCGACGTTGTCGAGGCCATGGCATCGCACAGGCCCTACAGGCCCGCGCTGGGCATCGATGTGGCACTGGACGAGATATCCAAGGGAAGCGGCACAAGGTATGACGGTGACGCGGCGGCTCGTTGCGAGCAGATGTTTGGCGAAAAGGATTTTAAATTCGCTGAATGAACTTATTCCCAGAGGGTAGGGGAGGCTTCAGCCTCCCGATTCAATATGCCGGGTAGGGGAGGCTTCAGCCTCCCGATTCAATATGCCGGGTAGGGGAGGCTTCAGCCTCCCGTGAACGTACCGGACGGGAAAAGGCTTACCGGCGGGGAAGAAAGGAATAAACAGTAATGGTTGAGCTGCATTATACCGTCCTGCTGATCGAGGACAATCAGGGAGATGTCAGGCTGATTCAGGAAATGCTGCGCAATGCAAAGTCGTGCTCGTTCAGCTTTGAGTCATTCGAGCGGCTGGAAGAGGGTATCAGTTGGCTCGAGAACAATGCCGCTGATGCCATGCTTCTGGACCTTTCCCTTCCCGACAGCATCGGGCTGGACACACTGAACAGGGCATTGGAAAGGGCAGAGAACATGCCCATTGTCGTGCTGACCGGCCTGGAGGACCAGGAGGCAGCCCTTCAGGCGGTGAAGAGCGGCGCCCAGGATTACCTTTGCAAGGGGGAGCTCACACCGTCGCTGCTGGAGCGGGCCGTGTGCTATGCTGTCGACAGAAAGAAATCCGAGCAGGAGCTCAAGCAAAGCTATGAGAAGATGAACAGGATTTTGGAGCAGACGGTTGCGGCGCTCGTCTCCACGCTGGAAAAGCGCGACTCCTACACGGCCGGCCACCAGGCGCGCGTGGCAAGGCTGTCCGCAGCCATTGCGTTGAAGCTGGGATTTGAGAAAGAAAGGGTGGACGGCATCGGCATGGCCGGCCTGATCCATGACATCGGAAAGATAAACATCCCCATCGGAATCCTCATGAAGCCGAGCCGGCTCGACAAAGAGGAGTTCAACATGATAAAGACGCACCCCGGCACGGGGTACGACACGCTGAAAAGCGTGGAGTTCCCATGGCCCATCGCCCATGTCGTGCACCAGCATCACGAGAGGCTGGACGGAACCGGGTACCCCAAAGGGCTGAAGGGCGATGAGATACGCATAGAGTCGAGGATCATCGCAGTGGCCGACGTGGTCGAGGCCATGACCGCTTTCCGCCCGTACCGCGACGCGCTCGGCGTGGACATTGCCCTCGATGAGATCAGGAAGGGAAGGGGAAAGAGCTACGACCCCGACGTTGTCGACGCATGCGTCGAGCTCTTCGAAAAAGGGGAGTTCAGCTTCGGTGAATAGAGGCTGCGCTATACACACCCAGGGTAGGGGAGGCTTCAGCCTCCCAGCAAAGCGTGTTACACGGGCGGCTAAAGCCGCCCCTACCCTGCGGGGGGGAGAACCAGGCGGCTAAAGCCGCCCCTACCCGACGGGGGGGAGGAGAAACCCCGGGGGGGAGAACGGAAAAAATGAGCGGGACGGAAAAGGATAAAGGCGCCTACCTGCTCGTGGTGGAGGGGGAAAGCTCGCGGGTCTTTCCCCTGCCGTCCGGGGGCGGGGTCACGATCGGTTCCGGCAGCGGCGCCTCGCTCAGGCTCGGGGACGGGGAGGTCGCTGGCATCGCGCTTCGCCTGGATATTTCCGGCCATGACATTGTTTTGAATCCAGTCGCGGGAAAAGACGTGCGGGTCAACAACCACTCGCTTCGCGGGCAGCTGTACCTGGCTTGCGGCGACACCATTGCGATCGGGAGCGCGACGTTGGTCCTTCACGCGAAGACGGGCAGGGCGGCCGCGCAGACCAGGCTCGATTTTCGCGGCCTGCGGGCGCGGCTCGTCGAGGAGGTGGAAAGGTCCACGCGCACCGGCCGCCCGGTTGCGGTCATGGCGATCAATCTCGGAGAGGTTGGCGGGGCGGCCACGGCCGGGGCGCGCGACGTTGTCAACAGGATGCTCCGGCTCGTGGACATTGTCGGATGGACCGGCGACTGCGAAGCGATCGCCATCCTTCCCGAGACGGGCGAGACAGCCTCGATCCCGGCCGGCAGGATCATAAATGCCCTGGGAGCAGCGGCTCCCAAAGCGGCCGTCGGCATGGCGCTCTGTCCCCATGACGCGCGGGACGCGGATTCCCTGATTGCAGGCGCCCGCCTCGCGGCTTCGGGCGCGGCTGCCGGGGAAGCGAGGCGCGTCTGCGACATGGCCAGGGTCATGAAGGTTGGAGAGCATTCCCTCATAGCTGTTGACCCGGCCATGAACAGGGTGCTGAGCCTCGTGGAGAGGCTTGCGGCCAGCGACATCCCGGTTCTCGTAACTGGAGAAACAGGCGTGGGCAAAGAGCTCATCGCCGTGGCCCTCCATGAGTGGTCGGGCCGCCGGGGCCGGCCGTTCGTTGCCGTCAACTGCGCCGCGGTTGCCGAGACGCTGTTCGAAAGCGAGCTGTTCGGCCACGCAAAAGGCGCGTTCACGGACGCTGTCAGGGACAAGGCCGGGCTTTTCGAAAAGGCGGACAACGGCACGCTGCTGCTGGATGAGATCGGCGAGCTTCCGCAGCGGCTGCAGCCGAAGCTCCTCAGGGTTCTCGAAACGGGAAAGGTCAGCCGGGTCGGGTCTTCGAAGGAAAAGGAGGTGAGCGTTCGCGTTGTGGCGGCCACGAACAGGGACCTTGAAGATGACGTGCAAAAGGGCGCGTTTCGCAGGGACCTTTATTTCAGGCTGGCCGCGTCCAGGGTGGTGGTCCCGCCCCTCAGGGACCGGCCCCTTGACATTCCCGTCCTGGCCCGGGCTTTCCTGGAAGAGTCGTGCGAAGGCAAGGGGAGAGGGCCCATGGCCATCGACCCGGAGGCATCGAGGCGCCTTTGCCTGTACGACTGGCCGGGAAACGTAAGGGAGCTCAAGAATCTCATGGAGCTGTGCGAGGCCATGGTAGACGCGGACAGGGAGTTGCTGGAGTCCCGGGATCTTCCGGAAGCCGTGGTCGGCTCTCTTGCGCCATGGCTTGCGCCGAAAACCGTTGCCGCGGGCCCGGAAGAATCCAAACACGCCTTCGGGCCCTTCGAGAAAAGACGGTTCCGGTCCCTCAAGGAGGAGCTCCGGCAGCTGGAAAGGCTGCGAATCGAGCAGGCCCTGGAAGCCGGCGGAGGTGTACAGGTCAGGGCGGCCGAGCTCCTGGCCATGCCCCTGAGGACCCTTGTGAGCAAGCTGAAATCTTACGGGATTGACTCGGGCGATTATAAGCGAGGAGGTCAGGGGGACGAAAAGGAATGAGCACGGGGGGACAGGGAAAAGGGAAAGGAGATACTTCATCAACACAAGCTGATATCCATGTAGACTCCATGGATACGGCGATCCCCAGAGAGTTTGACGGCTACCGCCTTGTAAAGCCTATCGGAAAAGGGGCCATGGGCGTGGTCTATCTCGGGTACGACACGCTCATCGAAAGACCGGTCGCCATCAAGTTCATCTCTGCCGCAAGCGCGGACCCGGAGACAAAGCGCCGATTCCTCGTCGAAGCCCGGGCTGCGGCAAGGCTGCAGCACCCGTGCATCGTGACCATCTACCGGGCAGGCGAGATCGCAGGCCATCCCTATACCGTGTCGGAATTTCTCGAGGGCAGGGGTCTCGACAGCCTCGAGCTTCCCGTGGCCTGGAACAGGGCTCTCGAGATCGGCTATGACCTGGCCCGGGGCCTTGCCGTTGCGCACCGCAGCGGGGTTATTCATCGGGACATCAAGCCCGGGAACGTTTTTCTGACAAACGAGGGAACGCTCAAGATCCTGGACATCGGGATCGCTGTGCTGCTTGAGGAAGCAGCCCTTCGAGACGCGCCTCCGGCGCTACTCGGGGCAGGCGGCGGGGCTAAAGCCCCGCACTACGAGGGGGCTGCGGCGGAGCATAAAGCCCCGCACCACGAGGGACGGGAGACAGAGAATGACGCCACGGCCGTGGTAGACGGGCCGCCGGAACTCCACGACGGGCTGTCTGATGTCGAAATTCATCGGAAGATCATCGCCGGCACGCCGGCCTACATGCCGCCCGAGGCGTGGCAGGCGAACCCCGCCACGTTCGCCTCGGACGTGTACTCCCTTGGCGTTCTTCTATACAAGCTGTGCTCGGGCAGGACGCCCCACGTCAACGCAAACGTTCAGGAGCTTCGCAGGCAGGTCCTGGGCCATGACGCCCCGCCCCTTCAGGAGGCAGCAGCGAACGTGGACGCTTCCTTTGCAGCCGTGGTGGACAAGTGCATCAGGCGCGACCCCCTGGAGCGCTTTCAGTCAGGGGAGGAGGTCCGGGCCGCCCTGTCGCGCCTCATCTATCGAAGCCGAACGGATGTCCTGCCCGAGGGAAACCCGTACAGGGGCCTTCGACCCTTTGAAGCCGAGCACCAAAGTTTTTTCTTCGGCCGCGATTCCGAGGTCAGGACCATACTGGAGAGGTTTTCCGCCGATCCCATCGTGGTCGTGGCGGGCGACTCGGGCGTGGGCAAGTCGTCGCTTTGCCGGTCCGGAATCCTGTCCCGCGTCCAGGAGTGGCTGGATAAAAAACGCACGTGGCTGACGGCCGTGATCGTGCCGGGAAGGGACCCGCTTGCGGCTTTCAGCGCTTCGGTCGCCGGCCCGCTCGGCATCGGCGAGCAGGAGGTGGAAAGCATGCTGGCCGAGGGGCCGGACGTCCTGAGGCGGGAGCTGTGCAGGGCGCTGGGCCATGACCGGGGCCTCGTTCTCTTCTTTGACCAGCTCGAAGAGCTGGTCACGCAATGCGAAGAGGAGAAGGCCGCGGCCATGGCCGAGCTCTTCGGCCGGCTCGCCATGCCCGCGCCCGGGCTGAAGGTCCTGGCCACCATCCGCGGGGATTTCCTGAGCAGGCTTGCCGCGTTTCCCGCAATCGGCGACGCCATCGAGCGCTGCCTGTACTTCCTGAGGCCTCTGTCGCGGGATCGCGTCAGGGAAGCCGTCCAGGGGCCGGCCCGGGTCAAGGGTTTTTGTTTTGAAACGGATGAGCTCGTGGATGAGCTCGTAGAGTCCACGGTAAACGCAAGGGGAGGGCTTCCCCTCCTCCAGTTCGGGCTCGAGAAGCTGTGGGAGCAGCGGGACGAGGAGAAGAAGGTCATTCCCGGGGCCGCGCTGGAAGCCCTCGGAGGGGTGGCCGGGGCATTGAGCCTGCACGCGGACGAGGTTCTCGGCGGGCTTCGGGCCGGCCGGCAGGAGGCGGCCCGTTTCATTTTCATGCGCCTCGTCAGCGCTGACGGCACGCGCGTTGCTCGGACCCACGAAGAGCTGGAATCGATCCATCCTGAAGCAGGGGCAGCCCTGGATGCCCTTGTAAAGGGAAGGCTTGTCGTGGCAAGGGACGCGCCCGGGGGAGCGGTCTGCGAGATTGCCCACGAGGCCCTGGTCCATGGCTGGAAAACGCTGGCCGGCTGGCTCGCGTCAGACGTCGAGGCGCACATTGTCCGGGAGAGGCTTGAGGCGGCCAGCGCGGAATGGGAGCGCCTGGGACGCCCGCGGGAAGCGCTGTGGGGAGCGAAGCAGGTGGCCGAGGTCAGAGGGCTGAGGGAGACAGGGGCGGAGCTCTCTGAAATGGAGCGTGAGTTCCTGGAGCAGTCCCGCCGCGTCATTCGACGGAAACGGATTTTTGGATGGGGGCTGGCCGTCATGATCCCCCTGGTCATCGCGTTGATCTATGGAGGCATTCGTCTGAAAACGGCCATGGAGGTTCGAGAAAAAGTCCTGGCCGGAGTCGGTGAGTGCCGTGGCCGGCTTGCGAATGCAGACGCGCTGAAAGAGCGAATGGACGCCAACGAGAAGCTGGCTTTTTCGCTGTTCGATGGGGGAGAGCTCGATAAAGCGGAGGAAACGTGGGTCAAGGCCGGGGAAGCGGAGGCAAAGCTGCAACATACCCTTGGCGTGGCGGGCAGGGAGGTGGAGCTGGCCCTGATGCTCGATGCAGGGCACGGCGAAGCGCGCTCGCTGCTGGCGGATGTGCTTTTTCAAAGGGCCCTTCTCGCGGAAAAGCGCCGTGACGGCGCGGCCGTGGATGAGCTCCTGATGCGCCTGAAGCTCTACGACGAGGGAGGGGGGCGAATGCAAAAATGGGGCGAGCCCGGCCGCCTGACCGCGAGGATATCGCCCGCGGCCGATGTTGTGGTGCTGGAGCGCTATCGTGCTTCGGAGGACGGCCGCTTGAAACCGGAAGTTGTCGACAACCTGAAGATACCGATCGAAAACCTGATCCTCGAGCCCGGGTCGTACAGGCTGACACTCGGCGCCGATGGAATGGCGGAGGTCCGCTGTCCCTTTACAATCGGCCGGGGCGAGAGCCTGGACATTCACATTGCCATGCCGCCTTCCGGGGCCGTTCCACCCGGTTTCGCCTATGTTCCGGCCGGCCGCTTCTATTTCGGAACAGCCAGGGATGACAGCATCCGCCGGGGCTTCATGCACACCGTGCCTATCCACGCGGTTGAAACCGGCGCGTATCTCATGGCAAAGCACGAGACCACGTTCCGGCAATGGATCGAGTTCATCGAGTCGCTGCCAGTGGACCAGCGGGCCTCGCGCCTTCCCACGGTACACGTGGGGGGGTTCGAAGGCGCCCTCGGCCTGGAGCTGCTGCCGGACGGACGATGGCAGCTTACGATCAAGCCCACAGTACAATCGTACACCGCGGTAGCGGGCGAGAAGCTCATCTATTCGGGCAGGGAGAAGCACGCGCAGCAGGACTGGCTGAGCTTTCCCGTGGCGGGGATCACGGCTGATGACGCGCGGGCCTATGCACAGTGGCTGGACGAAACAGGGAGGGTCCAGGGAGCAAGGCTGTGCACGGAGCTGGAATGGGAGCGTGCGGCGGGCGGGGCGGACGAAAGGCCCTGGCCCCACGGTTTTGCGCTCGCGCCCGATGAGGCGAACTTCGACATGACGTACGGCAAGATTCCCGCAGCCATGGGCCCGGACGAGGTCGGCTCTCACCCGGAGTCGAGGAGCCCTTTTGACGTTGACGATCTGGCGGGCAACGTGTGGGAGTGGACCGTCAACGTGCTTGGGGACGGCGATCACGCTGCTCGCGGCGGCAGCTTTTACTTTGACTTGAATTCCGCCAGGAAGGCCAACCGCGAGGT
>JBDRLK010000320.1:0-2817 GCA_043813155.1 Pseudomonadota bacterium
GCTCCAGTCGGGCATCGACCTCATCACGATCCAGGCATGGCTCGGGCATGCTACCCCCAATACCACACACCACTACTTGGAGGCCGATGTAGAAATGAAACGCCGTGCTCTCGAAAAGTGCGCCGATAGCGAGGAACCCCCAGCCCTCTACCAGCCGCCCGACGACATTCTCGCTCTGCTGGACAGCCTGTAAATTATGTTGAGCATTTTGACAGTACAGGTCGGCGGCTGGCCACCTTTTAGTCGGTACTCAACATAATTTTCAACTCAACATAATAGCGAACGTTGTTCACGTAGGGGCGGCTCATGAGTGCGGTGAGGCGCTTGAGAAAGGGGACGGGCTCGAGCACGATTTCGTCGGCGCCGTCGTGGGTGGGCCAGGGTTTTCGCAGCCGGTAGCGCACCCTTCCGTCGGGAAGAAGCGAGAGGCGGTCCTGGGAGAAGGGGGGCCGCAGGCCGTAGGAGCAGAGACGCTCGAGGCCGGCTCTGTCGTGGGCGGCCACGGTGCGGGCGGCGTGCAGCCCGAATCCCTCGACGTTGGCGCACAGGGGTTTTCGCACGGGCCGGCGGGGCATGGCGTCGAAGAACGACGGCGAGAGGGGCGAGGGCAAGGCCTCGGCCATGGACCGGGCCAGCAGGAGCTGCTCGTCCTCGGGCTCGATTCCCTCGTTGCCGCCCACGCCCGCGGCCACGGCGACTTTCTTCAGGCGGTCGGCGATTTTTTCAGTGAGTGCTTCGATCTCCTGGTCCGTGGGCGGCGGCAGGGGCGTGAAGACCAGAGGCCGGTCGGGCTCGGGCGCGGGCACGAAAAGACCGTCTGGAACGAGGCTGTGAAGGTGCGGGTTCAGATTCAAAGCCCCCCCAAACCTCTGGATGAAAGTCACCGAGCCCGTGCGGCCGTCGCGTATGCCGATCGTGCGGCCGCGTCGGCGCATCCAGGCAAAGAGGGTTTGAAGATAGGCGCGCATCATGCGAGGCAGAAGCTCGGCGTCGTAGGCCAGCGGCAAGCGAAGGGGCCAGGGGAAGGTGAGCACAAATTGGCGGTAAGGGGCCTCGGGCAACACCCGGTCCACCAAATCGGCCGCCGTGTCCGCGGCGCGCCTGGCCCAGCAGGAGGGGCAGATGCGGCCCTTGCAGGAGTGCGCAAGAAAACGCTCGTAGCCGCAGGAAGGACATCGAAGACGATAAAAACCTCGAGACAAAAGGCCGCAATCCAAAAACCTCTCGAACTCTTTCTCCACGAAGGCCGGGTATCCCGAGCCGTACGGGTCGGCGAGGCGGGCCTCCTCGATCAGGGTGGCGAGGTTTTCGCGCACCACGCGGTGAAGCACGGTCTTTTCCGGCTCGCGACGGCGGTAGGAGGCCGGGGGCGGGGCCCAGCCAGCGCCCGGCTCGCGCTCGTAGACGATGAGGGGCAGCAGAGGGGAGCCCGGCGCCATGAGCGATGATTGGACGGAAGCGGAGCCCATGCTCCGAGTTGCGCTGCAGAACGCGTGCCATGGGAAAAATGCGCCAAGTGCCCGTTTCTATTGACCCCCGGGCCGACCCGCCGTGGCCGAACGGCCGATCCTGCCATTGGACAAAGGTCTGCAGGGCTCAAACCCCGTGCCGCGCGGCCGGTCGGCAGCTGCAACATAGTGCAGGTGTTGCCGCTGAACGATATTTGAATCCACAGGCTCAGCCCGCAGCTACAACGCACGAGCAGCCGCCCTCCACGTCCGGCGGGCCCGAGTCCCCGTCGTCGGGCTCGGCGTCGGCCGTGTCCGCGCCGTCCGCGTCCACGGCCAGGTCGTCGGCCGGCTCTTCGGGCATGTCCTCGGCTGCGTCGGCCTCTTCCATCAGCTCATCCTCCTCCGGCGGCTGCGGCACGTCCGGCACCAGGAAGGTCAAGATCCTTTCCATGAGCCCGGCGCGCACGGCCTCGCCCAGGACCGTTTCAAAGGGAAACCCGAAAAAAACGATCTTTTCCTCGCCGCCGTCGTACTCCAGCCCCGCGCCGCCCGCCGCGGCATACTGCAGGTTGACCGTGCTTCCGCCGGCCGGCTCGAGTACATCGGGCCAGTCCGGGTCATAGGTCCCGGCGCTGCCGTCATCAAAGTCAAAATCAGACATGCCCTCGAAAATGCCGCCCGCCGCCGCACCGACCGAATGGGTCTCGGCGTCATCCGACACATAGCCGACGCGCAGCACGTCCTGCAGCCAGGCGCGCGTTGTCTCGTCGCCCCTCTCGTCCAGGTCCCAGCCGATCTCCGAGCCGGATATGAACATTTTCCCGCCTGAAGCCAGGTAGGCCCCCACGATCGCCATCTCTTCATCGGAAAAGCTCTCGAAATTCGTGGACTCCTCGCCGGTCCAAAAGATCACGGCCATGTAGGCGTCGAGGTCGATATCCCCGTTCGCCACGGCCTCGTTCGACGCATAGTCGAACGTGTAAAAACCCTCTCCCGCCGACGCAATGGCCTCGGCATGCTGCACCACGAAATCCCTCGTGTTCTCCCACTCCCTCTCGTCCGGGTCCAGCCTGTCAAAGCCATTGACCAGCAGGAGCACGGTTTCATCCCCGGTCCACGACGTGCGCACGCCCAGCTGCTCGGACGGCATGCTCTCGCCGCCGTCGTTCTCCGCGGTCACGAGAAAATAATAGTTAGCCGGATAATCCAGGCCGCTCAATTCCAGGGATGTTTCTTCCGCCGTCAGGTCGCCGTTGTCAAAGGCCCTGCCGTCACGGCTCGTGTAAACCCTGAACCGGTCGGCCTCCACGTTTTGGGCCGGGTCGGGCGCTGCGGTCCATGAGAGCGTCACGCTGCCAGGGCCCGA
>JBDRLK010000321.1:0-3815 GCA_043813155.1 Pseudomonadota bacterium
AGGAGTCACTCAAAAATTATTTCACATTTTTAGTTGACAGTATAACAAAACATGCGACGACTTCTTCTGGGCGCCGAGGCGCCCGCCTGGCAAGGCGCGGGGTCCCCATCCCGACGGAGGCGTAGTCGTTCTACGTCGAGGAGGGATGGGGTGCAGCAACGCAGCCAGGCGGGATGGACCGGCGTCCAGAAGGTGAAATAATTTTTGAGTGACTCCTAAAGCTTGCGCCTGCCTATAGACTGTATTGGTTGAATTCGAAGCAGAATGGTAATACTATGTACTGGTTTCATGAAAAGATTACTTAACATCCTGGAATTGGCAACGTCCGTGATTCTTTGCCTGATGATCAGCTCATGCTGGATGATCGCGGGCCTGGAAAAAACCGAGCTGCCGGAGTCCGACGCGGATGCGCAGGACGCCGCGGACAGCGTCAATGAAACGCAGGAATGCGACGAGCAGTCGGACTGCGACGACGGGGAGCCGTGCAACGGCGAGGAGGAATGCTCGGCCGAAGGCTTGTGCGTTGACGGCGCGCTGCTGCCGGAAGGCAGGTCATGCATGACCTCGTCGGAGCGGGAAGGCACGTGCGTGGACGGGACATGTATTGCCATCGGCTGCGGAAACGGCGTGAAGGAGCCGGGGGAAGACTGCGATGACGGCAATGAGACGGAAGGCGACGGGTGTGAATCGGACTGCGCCTATTCCTGCTACGTCACGGGTGATTGCGACAATACCGACCCCTGTGTCGAGGAAAAGTGCGCTGAAAACACGCGGGGCAGGATGTGCTGGAAAGACTACACGGATAACGAGTGCGACGACGGTCTTTTCTGCACTGCCGAGGACCGGTGTGACGAAGCGGGCTACTGCGTGGGATCGGGAAATGCCTGCGACGACATGACAAGCTGCACCGAGGACAGGTGCGAGGAGGGGGCCCATGGGCCCGGGTGCAACAATGTGATCATCCCCGCGACCTGCCTGATCAGCGGGTCCTGCTATCCGGAAGGGTCGAAGAATCCCGGGAACGGGTGTGAGGAGTGTTTCAGCCCCGTGTCGAGGACCTCGTGGACCCGCAGGGACGACATGGAGCCATGTGACGGAGGCCTGTGCTGCGGCGGCTTGTGCGTGACGGGCGCGGATTGCTGCGCCACTCCGGATTGCGGCGCGCGCTGCAAAGGCTCGGCCGAGCCGTGCACCGGCTTCAGGGACCATGCCGCGTGCGTGGGCCAGGTCGGATGCGCATGGGGAGGGGAGTCCTGCCGCGAGCCTTCCTCCATGGGAAGATGCGGGGCCGTCGGCAACGAGGCGGACTGCGTGTCCTGCGGCTGCACCTGGGACCCGATGAGCTCCACCACGCCATGCTTAGGAGACCTGGACCCCTGCAACCACTACGATGGTGAAGCCCTGTGCGCGACATGCGGGTGCTCGTGGGGCGATGGTCCATGCCTGGGGGTGCCTGCCGACTGTTCATCGTTCGAGCACTCATTCGAATGCGCCCCGCAGGACGGGTGTTTCTGGTCCATCATTTTCTGCGAGGATCATCAATGCTTGTTGTAGCTGCCGGCGGGGACTCCGTCCGCCTTTTCAGCCCGCGGAATTTCATCAACATTCGATAGCGGTACGGTTGAAAAGCGAGCCAATAAACCTTATACTAGTGTCATCCAAAAAATATTAGTCAATATTGCCCATGATACGGGACGCGGAAAAACGGATTGGAACGGTACTCAATAAGTACAAGATCAAGGATATTGTACAGAAGGGAGGAATGGGTACCGTCTTTCTGGCCTCCCATATCGCCCTCGAAAAAGTCGTTGCCATAAAGATATTCCACTCCCATCTTGCGGACAGCAGGGATCTCGTGCGCAGGTTCATCAACGAGGCCAAGGGAACGGCCAAGCTTCGCCACAGAAACATCGTGGACATCATCGACATCGGCATTGACCCTGAAGGGGTCCCCTACTTCGTGATGGAATACCTTACGGGAGAGACCCTCAAGGACCGGCTGAAGCGAAAGGATACCCTCTCGATCAATGAATCGGCCGACATCATGATCCAGGTCCTGACCGGGCTCCACGTGGCCCATGCGGCGGGAATCATACACAGGGACCTCAAACCCGGCAACATATTCATCAACAGGGAGGCGGATGGCTCGGAGATCGTGAAAGTTCTCGATTTCGGCGTGGCCAAGTTCCAGGAGCTCAGGCAGGACGACAAGATGGAGCTGACTGCCGACGGGACATTGATCGGAACGCCGTCATACATGAGCCCCGAGCAGGCGAGGGGGAAGAAAGGCGGCATCGGGTTTCGCTCCGATATCTATTCGTGCGGACTTATCCTGTACAGGTGCCTCACGGGCATTAATCCGTTCAGGGGTGAATCGCAGCTGGAAACGATTCAGAACATCATTCATCTGGATGTGCCTCCCCCGTCCTTTATCAATGAAGCGCTGCCTCCCGTTGTCGACGATGTGATGCTCAGGGCGATCGCGAAAGACAAAAACTTGAGGTATAAGGACTGCAGGGAGTTCATTGAAAACCTGAGGACCTTCTACGACCTCAGCGGTGTGACGCCGGCGGAGTGTATCGCGAAAATCGTGTCGGGCGACGTGAAGCTGCAGGACATTCCATCGGACATAGCGGAAGCATCGGGCCAGATGGAGGCCGACTCGTTCCTTTCCGACGCCAGCGGGGAGACCGTGACGGGCGTGGGCGTGCCCATTGATGATGAAAAGCCGATGAAGGCCGCCGGGTGGAAGATGCCGGTGCTCCTGGTGCTCCTGGTTGCCGTCAGCATCATCGCCGCCTGGTCGATTTTTTTCCGGAAGGACACCGCGTCCAATGAAAAAGCCAGCGTGGAAATAACGCCGCTGCCGCCCTTGAAAACAAAGGGGAAGGAAGCCGGGGAACCCGCAGTGGGCGGCAAGGGGGATGAGCATGGCAAGGCGAAGGACCCGGGAAAGAGCTTCATCAATATCCGGCTTACCGGGCTGATAGAGGGAGCCACGGTTTCCGTTGACGGGGAAACCCATGAGGAGAATCCTCTGAAGTTGGAGCAGTCCGACGAGCCCGTGCTGGTTGTCGTCAACTTCGAAGGACAAGAGGTTTACAGCAAATCGATCGTACCGAGCGGCGACGAGGAATTGCGCCTGGTGAACCTGGAGAAACCCAAGGCGATTGACAAGAAACGTCCGGACAAGTCATCCTCAAAGGCCAAGGACAAAAAACCCGTCGGGGACAAGCAGCCGGATGAGCCCATGGAAAAGGCAGAGAAAAAGGAAAAGGCCGAGAACAAGGAAAAGAAGGACGGGGCTCACAAGATTTTCAAAGATTTCCCGGACTAGTAATTTACGATCAGGCCCGTGGATTGGGGGGTGACGAAGGGCTTCAGGCTCGCTTTCTTTTCTGCTGAGCCTGATTTCCTGGACAAAGGAATGAGAATGGCGGTCAGGACGACTGCGGCGGCGCCGACGCCGAGCAGGACCGTTGAAGCAATGCCGCAGCGCATGCCCCTGTCATAATGATCGTCCCGCTTTTTCCTGATATCGTCGAGCTCGGCCTGGAGCGCGCCGGCTTCCTGCCGGTCAATGTACTCGTCCTCGGCGTCCGTTAATCCGTTTTTTTCATAGAACGTGAGGCCGCCCGTCACGGCTCCGCCGATGATCGCCGCAAGGCCTATTCCCAGCGATGCCCAGCCGGCAGTGCTCATCCCGCGGCTCTTTTTCTTGCCCTTGTCGAGAGGTTCGATGTCCGCCTTTTCCTCCTGCCCCGTGGTCTCCTTTTCTTCTTCGGATTCTCCCTCCCCGGCTTCTTCCATTTCTT
>JBDRLK010000322.1:0-3328 GCA_043813155.1 Pseudomonadota bacterium
GCGTACTGGGAATACAAGGACGTTCCCCTATGGCAGAGAAAGAAGATCATCACGGCGATCCGCGACATCTGCGGGAAGCACTGCGCCGAGATATCGAGGATGGGCGTGGATGAAACCGGGATGGGCAGGTACGAGGACAAGGAGAGGAAGAACTACGCGGCCATCGAAAAAACGCCGGGCGTCGAGGACCTCGAGCCCTAGCCTTCACGGGCGACGACGGCCTGACGATCCTCGAGAAAGCGCCCTACGGCGTCATCGGCAGCATCACGCCGAGCACCAACCCGTCCGAGACCATCCTGTGCAACGGCATTGGCATGATCGCGGGCGGCAACGCCGTCACGTTCAACGCCCACCCCTCGGCGAAAAAAACGTCCGTCTTCACCATCAACCTGATGAACCAGGCCATCATCTCCGAGGGCGGGCCGCCCAACCTTCTGACCACCGTTGCCAGCCCGACCATCCAGACGGCGCAGGTCCTGATGAAGCACCCGAAGATCGGCCTTCTCGTGGTGACGGGCGGGCCGGCCGTGGTGGCCACAGCCATGAAATCCGGCAAGCGCGTCGTGGGGGCCGGCCCGGGAAACCCCCCGGTCGTGGTGAACGAAACCGCTGATTTCGACAAGGCGGCCAGGGACATCGTCACCAGCGCAAGCACGGACAACAACATCATCTGCGTGATCGAAAAGGAGATCATCGCCACGAAAAAGGCGGCCGACCCGCTGAAGAAAGCCCTTCTTCGAAACGGCGCTTTCGAGCTCAACAGCCACCAGGCCAGGCGCCTGGAAAAAATCGTTATCGCCGAGGACGGGAAAGGCCCCAACAAGAACTGGGTGGGCAAGGACGTGCAGCTTATCCTGAAACAGATCGGGATCGACGTGGACCCGTCCATGCGGCTTGCCATCACGGAAACCGGGCCCGACCACCCCTTCGCCAGGCTGGAGCTTCTCATGCCCGTTCTGCCCTTCATCCGCGTGGACACGATCGACCAGGCGATCGACCTGGCCTACAAGCTCGAGGACGGCTGTTTCCACACCGCCTCGATTCACTCGGCCATCATCGATCACCTGCACAGGATGGCGATCAAGATGAATACGTCCATTTTCGTTAAAAACGGCCCGGCGCTCGCGGGGCTCGGCCTCGAGGGCGAGGGACCGATCTCGTTCACCATCGCCTCGCCCACGGGCGAGGGCGTGACAACGGCCCGCCACTTCACGCGCATACGGCGATGCGTCGTGAGCGGGTATTTCAGGATCGTGTAGGACACAGAGTGTAACATGGCAAGGAAGCCGGGGAACATAGCGCAGGCGGTTCAAAGAGCCGGCATCATCGGCGCTGGAGGCGGCGGTTTTCCCGCGCACGTGAAATTCCAGGCCAGAGCGGACACGGTCATAGCGAACGGATCGGAATGCGAGCCGATCCTGTCAAGCGACAGGACGATGATGGAGGAGCGGCCCGACCTCATCGTCGAGGGCATGCAGGCGGCCATGAAGGCCACGGGCGCGGGCCGGGGCGTCATCGCGCTGAAAGCGCATTACGAGGGTGCGGTCAAGGCCTTTCAAAAGGCCCTGCCGTCCGACGGGTCCATCGACCTTCACCTCCTGCACAACACCTACCCTGCCGGGGACGAGTTTCTCCTGGTCTACGAAGTCACGGGAAAGGTGATTCCCGAGGGCGGCATCCCCCTGAACGTCGGCGTCGTGGTCAGCAACGTCATCACCCTGCTCCAGGTGGCGCATGCCGTGGGCGGCAAGCCCGTGACCGAGCGGGCGGTGACCGTGGCCGGCGAGGTCCGTGACCCGAAAGTCGTGACCGTGCCCATCGGCACGACCTACGCCGACCTCATAGCGCTCGCCGGGGGACTCAAAAACCCCGACGCGGTCCTTGTCGACGGCGGCCCGATGATGGGAAGAATCGTGGAAAGCCGGGAGGATGGAATAGCGAAAACCACGAGCGGCGTTCTGGCCCTGCCTCCGGATCATTTCATCATCCGCATGGCGCAAAAACCGCTTGCGCAGATGATCAAGCAGTCCAAGGCAGCCTGCTGCCAGTGTTTCAGGTGCAGCGATCTTTGCCCCCGGAACCTGATCGGCCACGAGCTGTATCCTCACATGACCATGAGGACCATCGACTACAACATGGCGGAGCCGACAAAGCACATCACCTCGGCTTTCCTGTGCAGCCAGTGCGGCATGTGCGAGCTCATCGCCTGCGACTTCATGCTGCTGTCGCCAAGGAAAATCTACGCCGCCTACAGGGCCGAGCTGCTCAGGCGCGGGGTAAAGAACCCTCACAAGCGAAGCGGCCTCACGGTCCGCTCGCAGTTTGAAAACACCAAGGTGACCATACCCATGGTCATGAAGAAGCTCGACCTCGCAACATACGACGTGGCGCTGGCCCACGAAGGGCGCAAATCCGTGAAAAAAGTCCGCATTGCCCTGAACCGCCACACGGGCGCGCCGGCCGAGCCGGCGATCCGGAGGGGACAGAAGGTCAGGATGTGCGACGTGGTGGCCGCAACCCCGGCGGACAGGCTCGGAGCGGTTTACCACGCCTCCATGGCAGGCAGGGTGACCGACGTGAGCGGACATTGTATTGAAATAACGGCGTAAAAAACCAAGGGAAAGATAACGATGAAAGAACCGGCGCTGGCAATGATCGAATTCAAATCCGTGGCCAGGGGCATCAAGGTCACGGACACGGTCGCCAAGAAGGCGCCGGTTCGCATACTCGAGACGCATCCCATCTGCCCGGGCAAGTACGTCCTGCTGTTCGCGGGCGAGGTGGACGACGTGAAGGAATCGCTGCAGGCCGGGATCGAGGCCGGAGGGGACATGGTCATCAACGACCTGTTTCTGCCCTTCGTTCACAGGGACATTATCCCGGCCATCACGGGAACCACGGTCATTGAAGAGTTCGGCGCCGTCGGCGTGATCGAGACCTTCTCCATCGCGTCATGCGTGGTCGCGGCCGACAAGGCCGCGAAAATGACGCCCGCGAAGATGGTGGAGATCAGGCTGGCAAACGGCCTCGGCGGCAAGGGGTACTTCGTCATGACCGGAGAGCTGGCCGATATCGAGGCGTCCATAGCCGCGGCAAGGGATCACGCGCGGTCCGAGGGGCTGCTGGCAGGCTGCGAAATCATTCCGAGGCCCCACCCGGACCTGATCAAGAAGGGTGTGTACTGGTAAGGGCCCGTGAAGAAATAAGTTGATCAAAACGAGGGCGCATCCGCCGAGGCAGATCGCGAGCGCGCCCGGAGCGACCGACCAAAGCGTACTCGATGTACGCTGCGGGAGGGAGCGAGGACGTAAGCCGCGAGGTGCCCGGC
>JBDRLK010000323.1:0-2578 GCA_043813155.1 Pseudomonadota bacterium
AGAAGAAGTCGACCCGATCTACGATAAAATCATCAGCGCGCTCGAAAAGGAGCACGGCGGCAGGCTCAGGTAGTTGATAGTCTATAATGACAAAATCATTGAGAAAATCATTGACCAAACCCTAAATAATTGTTTAAATAATCCGAGTTATTGCGGATCGAGCAAATGACCAAAGCAGATATCATCGAGATAATCTACAACCGTATCGGGGGCATCAGCAAAAAGGAATCTGCCGACCTGGTCGAGAAGCTCCTTGCGCTCGTCAAGGGAACCATCTCGTGCGGAGAGAACCTGAAGATCACCGGATTCGGCCATTTCATTGTAAAAGACAAGAAGGCACGCAGAGGCATCAATCCGCAGACCAAGGATAAGATCATTCTCCCCCGCCACAAGGTCCTGAAATTCAAGGTAAGCCAGGTCCTGCGCAACAGCATTAACGGACACGCTTCAGGGCAAGAGGATGGAATTGAAACTAAAATTGCCTGACAAAATCTATTTCAAGATTGGTGAAGTAAGTCAACTATTGTCCATCGAGCCTCACGTCATCCGGTACTGGGAAACGGAATTCCCCGTCATCAAGCCAATCAAGTCAAAGAGCGGGCAGAGACTGTTTCGCAGAAGCGACATCGAGGTCCTGAACCTCATCAAGGACCTGCTGTACGGCCGGAAATTCACGATCGAGGGGGCGCGAAGACACCTCAAGTCGCTTGGCGTGGACAAATCAATAAAGGAAAAAGAGAAAAGAGACCAGACCAACATCCAGCTCACGCTCAAGGCCGTAAAGGACAGGGTCGGGAACCTCAACAACATGATCGAGAGGTTCGAGAAAAAACTGATCAAGGACTTCTAGCCACCCCTCAATAAAATAGTAGCTGCACGCCCTTGGCGTGCCTGAATGTGGCGCCCCGAGGGGGCCCTCTTCAGTCGCCCTTTCCTCATTCCGGGAGGTTTAAGCCTCCCCTACCCACCCAAGCGGTTATGAGAAAAACCCGATAATCCGGAAAATGATCGAATCATGGAAAGTTTCCGAGAACTCCGGAGACGTGTTGAACAGGACCCAAATCCTGTGAAAATTGTATGCTATGATAACCGCGGCAAATACAAAAAGCGGATATTTCACGGTACTGCGCCTGAAGAGCTCGCCCCAGTAAAAAAGCCCCCTTCCCTTCCTCGCAATTCCCACGATCGAATTGGCCAGCTCCAGGAACACGGCAATAAAGAAAAGCGGGGAGAACCAGTGCAGCGAAAGCCCGGTGGCCAACTCTCCATGGGCCAGGTGATATACCGCGCGCGTCATGCCGCAGCCAGGGCAGGGCAGCCCCGTCATGTTCCTGAAGGGACAGAAGATGATCTTTACTCCCTCGTCACCGCCCTCCAGCGAATAGGGCGTATAGAAATATGCGAAGAGCAGGAGGAAAATCATGAAGATCAGGCCGCCGTAGAACCTTCTCTTCCAGCCGGGCCGCACCAGGTCGACCAGAAACTGCCTGATCGATTTCATCGGCTTTCGCCGCCTTTCTTCTTCTCCATGGTCTGCCTGATCGTCTCGAGCGTCTTTGTCACGACCTTCTCATACCCGATGTTCGACGGCCTGTAAAAGGTCCTCCCCGCGAGCTCCTCGGGCAGGTACTGCTCGGGCACCCAGTGAGCCGCATGGCTGTGGGGATAATTGTAGCCCTTGCCATAACCCACTTCCTTCATGAGCGCGGTCACGGGATTGCGAAGGTGCATGGGCACCGGGGCCGCACCTTTTTCCTTCACCGCCTCCCTTGCCGTGGTCGAAGCCGTGAGCACGCTGTTGCTTTTCGGGGCGGTGGCCAGGTACAGCGCGGCCTCCGTCATGATCAAAACCCCCTCGGGGAGACCGACGCGCTCGAAAGCCTGCATGGCCGCGACCGCCATGGTAAGGGCCCTCGGGTCGGCCATGCCGATGTCCTCCGCGGAAAAAATCAGCATCCGCCTCAATATATAGAGCGGATCTTCCCCGCCTTCAAGCATCCTGACCATATAGTACACCGCCGCGTCCGGGTCCGAGCCGCGAAGGCTCTTGATAAAGGCGCTGATGGTGTTGTAATGCTCCTCCCCGCTGCGATCGTACAGCAGCGTGCTCTCTCCGATAACATTTTCCACGTCCTTCTCGTTTATGGTTACTTTTCTCTTCTTCGGGCTGCCGGCCTTTTCCCAGATCGGACCGGCCACCGACTTGAGGATGATTTCAAGAATATTGATCGATCGCCGCGCATCACCCTCGGCTCCCCTGGCCATGGCATCGAGCAGCCTGGCCGGGAGATCAATCCCGGACCCGCTCTTTTCTTCCACGATGGCAAGCACCCTCTTCAGGATGCGCCTGATCCCGTCTTCGTCCAGCGGCTTGAGGAGCATCACCCTGCAACGCGACAGGAGCGGCGAGTTCAGGGCAAAGGAAGGATTCTCCGTCGTGGCGCCGATGAGAACAACAGTCCCTTTCTCCACGTGCGGAAGAAAAGCGTCCTGCTGCGCCTTGTTGAAGCGGTGGAATTCGTCGATGAATATGATCGTGCGCTGTTCTTGTTCGGTGAGCTTCTGTTCGGATTCGCGG
>JBDRLK010000324.1:0-7592 GCA_043813155.1 Pseudomonadota bacterium
ATGGGGCACGCCGAGGGCGTGCAGCCACAGTGCGGATGGATGGGGCACGCCGAGGGCGTGCAGCCACAGTGCGGATGGATGGGGCACGCCGAGGGCGTGCAGCTACAGTGCGGATGGATGGGGCACGCCGGGGGCGTGCAGCCACAGTGCGGATGGATGGGGCACGCCGAGGGCGTGCCTCAATGTCATTTTTCGTTGACTAATCCTCCATTCAATTCTAAAATTCCCTGTATGAGAGACAATAATATTAAACCCTGGCTTTTCGTTCTTTTCAGTACCTTTTTGTTCGCCTGCGGCGGGGGCCGCGAATCGAGCGGCGACGGCACGGAAGGCGGCGACCTGCCGGACGCGCCGCTGGACATGCCCGGTGATTATTATCCCGAGGACTGGGTTTCAGACATGGATATTGTCGGGGAAGATGTCACCTGCCCGCCGGACCGCCGGTGCGGCGAGTTGTGCTGCGCGGAGGAAGAGCGGTGCATCGGGGAATCCTGCTGCCCCGATGCCGATGCCTGCGGACTGGAATGCTGCACCGCGGGTGAGGAGTGCATGGGAGGCCACTGCCACCTGATCTGCGAGGGGAGCGTGCGTTGCCTGGATGCCATGGCCGAGGAGATGTGCTGCGAGGACGGGACGATCTGCTTCATGAGCGACTGCGTGGTGCCCGGCGGTGAGTGCGGCAGCGACGCTGACTGCGAGCTCGACGAGTACTGCGAGCTGGCGATCGGCCGGTGCCTGCCCATCCCGGACAGCGACTGCGAGTACATCCCGCCGCCGGGCGAGTTCATCCCGGTCGTGGAATGGACGTGGCCGCCTGAAGAGGGAACCGGGACCCTGCCCGACAACATCGACGTCCTGGCCCCCCCGGTGGTGGGCGACATGGACGGCGACGGCATTCCTGAGGTGGCGTTTATTGCCTACAACGATTCCTGCGGCGGAAGCGGAAGCTACACGTCGGGCATCCTGACCATCGTGCGGGGCGACACGGGCGAGGAGGTGCTGAGGCTCGACGATTCCGCGCGGCGCCTGGGCGCGGCGCCCGCGGCCGCCATGGGCGACCTGGACGCGGACACGCTGCCCGAGGTCGTGGTCATGCAGACCAACTGGCGCCTTCTGGCGTACGAGCTCGACGGAACGCTCCTGTGGACATCGGACGACACGGTCAGAAAGGGGAAGCTTTCGGGCATGGAGACGCCCTGGGGCGGGGGCATCTCCATCGCCGACCTGGACGCGGACGGGTCGCCGGAGGTTTTCCTGGGCGCGGTCGTCTTCGACAGCGGGGGCCATTTCCTGTGGGCCGGGACGGGCGGCATGGGCGTGGCAAGCACGGGCTGGGGTGTTTCCAACACCTCGGTCCTGTCAACGGCGGCCGATCTTGACGGCGACGATGACCTGGAAATCGTCGGTGGGAACACGGCCTACTACGCCAACGGCGACGTGTACTGGACGAGCTCGGACGTGGGCGACGGTTACCCGGGCGTGGCCGACATTTTCATGGCCGACGGCACGGCCGGCAAGGACGGAAGCCCTGAGGTCGTGCTCATCAGGGGCGGCAACGTGCAGGTGTTAAACGGCCGGACGGGAGCTCTCGTATGGGGCCCGCACGCCATACCGGGAGGCTATCACGGCGGATCGCCCACGATCGCGGATTTCGACGGCGACACGCTGGCCGAGATCGGGACCGCGGGAGGGGCCTACATGGCCGTGTTCGACCCGGACGGCGACGAGCCGGTCCTGTGGAGCGAGCAGACCAAGGACACGTCGTCGGCCGTCACGGGCTCCACGGTCTTCGACTTCGAAGGCGACGGGATCGCGGAGATCATCTACACGGACGAGTGCTTCGTGCACATCTACAGCGGACCGGACGGCGAGGTCCTGTTCAAGGACTCCAACAACACGCGTACGGCCAACGAGTTTCCGCTGCTCGTGGACGTGGACGCGGACGGGAACTCTGAGCTCGTGGTAACGGCCAACGAGTGCGTATGGGAGTGCGGGGGCTTCGATGACTGGACCGGCCCGGCGCGAAGGGGCGTGAGGACGTACGGGGACGAGCTTCGAAACTGGGTGCGCACGCGCAAGATCTGGAACGAGCACACCTACCACGTGACGAACGTGAACGAGGACGGGACCATCCCCTGGCCCGAGGAGCGCAACTGGGAGAATGAGTCGCTCAACAACTTCCGCCAGAACGTGCAGACCTGGGGCGTGCACAACGCGCCCGACCTGGTGCCCGAGATGTTCGGGGCGGACATGCGCCAGTGCGCGGGCGGCACCATCACGCTGGGCGTGATGGTGATGAATTACGGGAGCAGGGGCGTCCCTGAAGGCGTGAACGTCGCGTTCTACGAGGTGATGGAAGACTCGAGCAGGCAGCTGCTCGGCGTGGTCCAGACCACGGAGCCGCTGCTTCCGGGCATGAGCACCTATGTCGAATACGCCTGGACCATCCCGCCCGACGAGCTGGACAAGGACGTGTACAGCTTTGTCGTTGTGGTCGATGACCCCGATATCGGGGAAGTGGCGTTCCACGAGTGCAACGAGGACAACAACGAGGCCGGCCCCATCGAAATCGAGTGCGAAATCATAGGCTAAACAGCTTTCAGCTATCGGCCTTCAGCCTTCAGCTTTCCCCCTCCTCCTCCCGATGACTGTTTTTGTCTTTGTCGTTTTTAAATACAGCATACGCGCTTGACGCAAGGTGATACAATGGTATAATTGTAGCACCTGGAGGCCGATTGAATGGATGACAAAGTTGCAACGAATATACGCCTTGACAAAAAGCAGCTCGGAAGCCTGAAACGCATTGCCGTGGAGAAGGGCAAAAGCCTTGCGGTACTGTTTCGTGAGATTGTCGCCGACTATCTCGTGCGGGCCGGTGCGTATTCCAACAAGAACTGGAAAAAAGACCCGTTTTTTCAGATGGGGCAAAAGCCGGGCCGTTCGGGGATGTTGAACGTATCCGAAGAGCACGATGCCCACCTTTACAAGTCCGGGGATTAATGGATGAGGTTGTTTGTCGACACGTCCGCATTCTACGCTCTCGAGGATGCCGATGACAGGCACCACGAGGAAGCGAGGGCAATCCAGCAATGGTGTCTCAAAAATCGCCCCGCGATGTTTACGACTCACCACGTGCTGGATGAAAGCGTCACACTTTTCGGATCCAGGCTCAATCCCGAGCGTGCGCTGCGCTTTGCGCGCCGACTGCTTTCCAGCCGGATTGTCTGCATTGTCCGCACGGATGAAGAGATGGAAACGGCCGCGCTCAATGTGTATGCCAGATTTCAGAATCTGCGCCTGAGCTTTACTGATTGTCTCAGCTTTGCCGTCATGCGCTCAATGGACATCACGGTTTCTTTCACATTTGACAGTCATTTCGAACATGCGGGATTCGAGATTATTCGGAGCGGGTCGTTTTAATTGCCTTATCTTAAAAGGAGGCCAAAGATGAGAATCAATGGGAGTTTTATTTCAGCCGCCGCAGCAGTCCTTATTTTTACCTGCATGGTGCTTCCCGCCATCGCGCCGGCCCAGGGCACGGAGCCGACGGCTGGCGGCGAGGGATCGCCCGGTGCCGGTCCGGCCCCCATGATGAAGAGGGGGTACACGGACCCCATGTGCCTCGAGATCGGCGGGGAGTTTATTTTTGATTTCCTGCTTGCAGATGGAAGCGAAGACGCCAGCTACCTGGGCGCCTACAACTACTTCGCGAGCGACAAGATGTACAATTTCAGGCTCGGGCCCCTGCTGGCGCTGTTCGTGGCCAAGGGGTTCCAGATCGGCGCCATTCCCACGTTCTCGTTCACGATCACGCAGGACATCGAGGACGGCGACAACAAGACCACGTCGCTTTACGGCGGGCTCGCGCTGCTTTTCCGTTACATCTTCGACCTGCGGTCCATCGTCTTTCCTTTCGTCGGGGCCAGGACGGGCGCTTACGGCGGGGAGGTCAAGAGCGAGGGAAGCGGATGGTTAGACGTCAGCTATGACATTACCATCCTGAATATCGGCCCCCATGTGGGCGTGAAGCTCGTCATGGGCAAGCTGATCGTCACGGTCTTTTTCGAATACATGTTCAATTCCATGGAAATCGAGGACGTGGACGACTGGAACGAGTATCACACCATCAAGTTCGGTTTCGAGCTGGGCGGCTGGATCATCTAGCGACTGCTTCATCTTTGCGGCGGTGCGCCTGGTGTGCGGGGCTTTGCGCCCAGCCGGCGCTGACCTTGCTCCGGGCGGCCCGTAAAGGGCCGCACTACACTCCGCCGGCGCTGACCTTGCTCCGGGCGGCCCGTAAAGGGCCGCACTACACTCCGCCGGCGCTGCGGGATAGTGGCGGCGGCCAGTCGGGGTCTGGCGGGTACCTGTCTTTCAGTTTTTCGGCCAGCGGTTCCCTGATGGCTCCCACGAAAAGGGCCCAGCGGATGACCTCCTCCACGACCTCGCGGGCGCCGCGAGGCTCGAGCCCCAGCTCCTTGCGCATCTTGCTGCAGTCGAACACGGCATGACGGCCCGCGCCGTCTGCAAGCACGTCCCGGGTGATGATGGGGTCCTTTTCCGTGACATGGGACACGATTTCCGATATGGCCGCGATGGGCTCATTTCCTTTTCCGGCGGCGAGGCCCTCCTGCGCCATGATATCGCGGCCATCCTCGACTACTGCGGCCGCAGGGGAATCAGGACGCGCGTGACGTCCAACGGCCTTCTCGTTCCCCGCAAGATCGACTCCATCGCCTCGCTGGACGTGCTCAAGCTCAGCGTGGACGGGACCAGGGAAACGCACGAGGCCATGCGGGGCCCGGGCAGCTTCGGCGCCCTGAACGCGGCCATTGCCTCGGCCTCGCAGCGGCGCTTGAAGGTCGTCTTCAGCACGGCGATCACGAGGATCAACATGAAGGACTGCCTCTTCGTTCTCGATCTGGCGGCGCAGCACGGCACGGTCGTCACCTTCCAGCCCCTGGAGAGGCGGCGCGGGCTCGACGAGAAGCAGTACCGCGGCCTCATGCCCGACGCCGCGGCCTACAGGGGGCTGATCTCCTTTCTCATGACGGAAAAAGCCGCGGGCAACAGGCACATAGGAAACTCCCTGCCCGGGCTCTTCCAGCTCTGGCGCTGGCCCGCCCCTCACGCTACGGCCTGCCACGCGGGGCAGGTGGTTCCTGCACGTCGACACCGGGGGCAGGCTCCTTGCCTGCGACAGGATGATCCTCGGCATCGACCCGCTGGAGGAAGGCGCCGTCGAAGCCATGCGGCGCATTCCCCTCAACAGGGAAGCGTGCGGGGCCTGCTGGAAGAACAACACCCTGGAGCTGAACCTCGCCCTGTCCGGCAACCTCGCCGCCATCAGGAACATGCTCGCCTGGAGGTGACGGCTCCCGGGGCGGGCAGCGTGCAGGCGTGAAAGCCAATGACAGGCTGTGCCTTTAACTGTCGGTCATGCCGATCGATGGATGCGCAGGCCCTAGCCTCGATTCCCATAGCGGAAAAAACACCTAACAAAATTGGCCCGAGTGTTAGTTTTATTACTTAACCCCACGCGGGCTTATCCGAAGATAAAACTCAGTCGTTTTCTATCCAGCCACGGGATCGCAACATCTATCTCATCAAATCCCGCCGCCAAAAGCAAGGGATTATGGGCACGTTTTTGAAAGCGGACCTGGATCTGCTTGTCGGTGATAGTCACGTAGCCGGCGGCATCGATCAGGTCTCTGAAGATTCGCCGCGATTTTGCTGTTTCATACCCGTTGCCGATCTGAGAGCCTAAGAGGCGGTACAGACTGCTTGCCATCAGCGTAAGCTGAAGGTCGCAGGAAACCTTCATGGCCACGGCCGAAGAGAGGGCATCCATGTGAAAGAAATCGATGCCGTCGGCGATGTTGTTTTCGATAATCATGCGCTGGGCGTAGCGCTTGATGAGTTTCGCGCAGGAGCGTTTCAAGTGGTTGGTCAGCACCAGCGTGGGGTCCTCGTGTCCCAGGTCCGTAACGGTCAACTGGCGTATGGGACCATCGTAGCCCTCGAGGGTGATTTTTTCGTCCAGGACTCTTGGCGTTCGGTAGGCCCGGCCAATACCCTGCAACTCCACCCTCCGCCATGCTCCCGGCGGTGTCTTGAAGAGTGTCTCGTGTAAATTTCTGGGCCTTGTGCGCAGCGTGATAAAAGGAATGCCCATTTTGTTCAGCTTGTTCATGTTGGCATAGGTGGTGAGCTTGGAATCAAAAACCAGTTCCTCCGGATAGTGGCCTGTCCTTTGTTTCCAGAATTTCACGAAGCGCAGGACTTCCTCGTTGTGCTCGTCCTTGCGCAGGCTGGCATTACCATAGCAAAACACGCGCTGTTGAGCGTCCTGGGCAAGGAAGGCCAAGATGCCCTTCTGACGACGGCTGCGCTTGGAAATATAGTGTTTTTGTACCAGGGCATCTTCACCGTGAAAGGGAATGGTATGAAAATCCAGGTCGAATGAAACGCCCCAGCGCAATCCCTGTTTTCCTACGGCGTCAAACCACAGCTTCATAACCTTTGGATAGCTCGCCGGGTGAATACGGCAGCTGTACTCGGTCAGAAAGGCGCGTTTCGGAATGGCGTTGAGCCCGGCAAACAGGGCCAGGCCCTCGTCAAGCACGTAGCTCATCACGTGGCTATGCCTGGCGCTGCCAAAAAGCTTTAACCCAAGAAGCGATCGCATGGCATGGCCTGCAGGGATCATTTTTGTTCCCGGAAACCCGGCCCTTGCGAGCATCCTGTCCAGGGGCATTGGGGCAAGGTAAGGAAGGAAGAGGAAAAGGCCGGCGAATTTGGTGTGAAACCTGCGCGGACTCAGGTCCAGTTGCCTGGCGTCGGCCACGGCTGCGGCGCCTGGACGGACCCCGGGAGGCCGTTCCTCGTCCTTGCGTCGAGGCAGCCGAGCAAATCCTTCCTCCTTTAGAATCAGCGAGACGGCAACCGGGCTCAGCCGTTGGCCCTCTTTCTTGAGCGCCTTGCTGATGTCGTAAATGGACATATTCTGCTTGCGCATACTGATCACCTGCTCGCGAAGCTGAAGCTGCTTGGGCTTGCGTCGAGGCCCTTTCCTGGGAGGCAGGAAAAATTGGCGGCGCGGATTCTTGCGAAACTGGTGACACATAAGCCGCAGGGTTTCCGGCGTGTAACCGAATCGAATGGCCGCATCGGTAGACAAAAGGCCCTCGACGAAGTAAGCGCGCAGGGCCTCGTATTGCCTGTGTGTCGTGTTGGAAGGCCTGAGGAAGAAGCGGGCGAAGGGTGTTATTTTATCTACTTTATCTTTAAACATATATCCACAATGTCATTAGGATTCCCGGATGTCAAGACCAGTATTGTAAATAATTCTTGCCCGGTGTATGATATTGCTATATTTCGTCGTCAGGCGGCCTGTAAAGGGATTTCAGGCGAGGCCATGGACCGGATTACGATCAAGGTGGATACGTGGTATAACTTTGTGGAATATGGTTTATAGGTTAATATTGGATATAACTTCCGTGGTCGGCGTGCTTGAGTTTTCCGACAATCTATTTTGACAAGGGGGGAATAATTGATTAGGTTTTTAGACAACGGTGGGAATCGAGGCTAGT
>JBDRLK010000325.1:0-5910 GCA_043813155.1 Pseudomonadota bacterium
CCCGGACACCGATGGGCGGCAGCGGCGGGCCGGGCAGCTCGGGCGAAAAATAGCGGCCCATGCCCGCTGCCATGGCCCTTGTCACATCGTGCCTGAAGCTCGGGGTTTTCAGGAACCCGGCGTCCTCTTCGTTGTCGTGGAATGCTGTTTCCATGAGCACGGCCGGCATGGTGTCAACGAGCCTCAGCTCGCCGTAGTTTCCCGTGCCCGTGCCCCTGTCGTACCAGTCCGGGTCGTAAATCGTCTTGATCGTGTGGATGAGCGACGAGTGGATGGCCTCCTGCCACTCGGCGCTGCCCGGGCTCGGGGAGGAGTCGTGGATAAAGCTGATCGTCCCGCGGGCCGAGCCGTTGAACCCGTTGGTGTGATGGGAAAAATACGCGTCGCCTCCCTCCCAGTCCGCGTACAGCGGCCTGGAGACAACGTCGCTGTCCCCCTCGTCCGGATGCCAGTAATTGTAAACATCCGAAGGCGCGCCCACGTACTGTATCCAGTACTTGGCCGCCTCCCTCCACTTGGGATTGCCGCTCGGGCTCGCGCCGGACGGGTAGATCTCGCCCATTCCTCCGCCCACGCGGATCGCGTCGGCCGCCACGAAGGACCCCGTCTCGCCATTGTTCGTCACGACTATCTCGTACTCGGTGTCAGCGGCAAAAAACCAGGACCCGATATAATACCACCGACGGTCCTCGGCCATCTGGTTGACCGTGACATCGAATTGCGCGTCCGGCCGCACAACGCGAACCTGCGTGGCCGGGTTGTGAACGGAATCGGCGACCCATCGCATGTACACGGGAAACACGTTGCCCGTCGGCATGGTGAAATAAAAATGAGCCGCGCTTCCCCCCCCGGGCGCGGCCGGGCAGATGCGGTACGACCCGCCGTACCCGTCCCCCGCGCCCGCGGCCCAGCCTTCCCCGGTCTCCTCGTACGACCCGTCAGAGCCGGGATCGTTGTCGACCACGACCTGGCCCCGCGTGTTCCCGCGCTCGCGGCAGCTCAGCACCGTGGCGCCCATTCTCTCCAGCATGGGGATCATGAAGTGAAACATCAGTCTCGCGTTCGAGTCATCCTCGATGATGCCCTGGTATTCCCCCCTCTGCGTGTACCACCCGCTGCCGGTCCACATAAGGCCGTGGCCCGGGGAAATGAATATCCTCTTGCCCTGAAGCGATCCTCCGGAAGGCAGGTGCCTCGGCGGGGGGGGTGAAATGGACCAGAGGTAAGTGTTCTCTTCCCCCTGCCGCCTGATCGAATCCATGACCGGCGCCGGGGGCATCCACAGGTCGTCCACGGGAACGACCTTCCCGTCCATCTCGACCCCCACTGATATTCCCTTGACCTCTGTATCCCATGCCAGGGCCACGAACATGTCGCTGATAAAGCCGTCCGCAAAAGAAGGCGTCAGGTAAACGAGCGCGGCTTCGTCGAAGACCAGCGTTACCTTGCCTGTTCCCGGCGCAGCCTCGACCCTCCAGTCGGCGGCAGGGGCGCTGCCGGCCGCGGCCATGAAAAGAGCAATAATGATGGCAAGAACGATTTTATTTTTGATAAAGTTTTCCATCGAACCCTTTTTTGAAATTATGAAATTTGCGGGTTGGGGAGGCTTCAGCCTCCCATAAAGCTGTTATCGCTTTAACTGACGGTTTTGTTTATCACGACCTGCACGTTGACGCAGATCGCCCGGTCCGCGCCGTCCGCCGCAACATGGCAGCGAATGATGCTGATCTCATCCCTGAAATCAGAAGCCAGGAAAGAAAGCCGTCGCAGCGCCCCGGCCATTGCCGCGGGATTGATCTTCGAGCCCGACGCGGACGCGGCAAGACCGGCGGCTTGTGCCGCTTCCCGCGGCCCGGCCGGGCAGACAGCGGCCGCGACCGGCTCGCCGTCCCCGGCGCCGGCCGTGAAGACCGGGCTCGATCCGTCACAGGGCGAAACAGAGGTTACCAGGACCGGCCGCAGGTCATCCACGCATGGCTCGACGATCACACCGAGTACTCTCATGCCGCCGCCACGCCTCTTGGCTTCCACCATGAGATCCACGTAAGCCTTCCTGGCCGCTGCCTCCCCTTTCACGCCCGCCCTGCTCAGCGCCTGCCTCTCCTCGAAGGAAATGTCCGGCGTGGCCAGCGTCAGGCGCAGCGGTCCGTCCGCCCGCCTTGCCCGCACGGCAGCCTTTGACTGGGAATCGGCAAGGTCCCACTCCCCGCCGCTCAGCCCGTAGCAGGCAAGCACTTTGCGGCTCGAGGGCTCGGACAGCTTTCTTGCGGGCCCCCGCAGAAGCGCGCGGGCCGCCTCGAAATCCATGCCGTCCGGGCGGCGGCCGGTCTCCTCGGGAAAATCGATTTTTTCCAGGTCCCTGGCCCACGAAGCGAGCGCGAGCGCGACGTCGAGCCCCATGACGGGACAGGCGGCCGTCCACCCGCCCCTGCGCGGAGGCGGGCCGCCCGGGGTCACCTGGACCGGAACCAGGGCCGCGGCCTTTGCGTCACCCTTGGTTTCCAGCTCCACCTTCGCCATGTCCTCGAGCCACTGCTCGTTGCGCATGTCCGACGGTGTTTTTCCCGAAGGCGCGTGGCTCGACACCAGGACCGCGTGGCAGTCGCCGCGCAGGACCAGGAGCTTTACTATTTTCCTTAAATCATCCGGCCTTGAAAGAATTTTCCCCGACAGGTCCACGGGGTTCGAGAAATCCGGCCCCGGGGCGATTTTCGAAAGCTCGCCTCTCAGCCCTTTTCCGAACGGGGGCACCTGCATGCCCGCATCCAGCGCGGCCGCCTTCATCCAGCCGCCCACGCCGCTGCTCACGCTTACAAGGGCCGCTTTCCGGCCCCTGATCCTGCTCCATCTCGGCGCCGCGGCCTCGCCCGCCCGCTCGATCCCTCCCGGCGCCATGCATCCCGCGGCCTCGGCTGCAGCGGCAACGCTGCCGGCCACGAACACGCCTCCCCTTCGCGCGGCCGACAGGACGAACAGGTCATTGTAGACATCCGCATCCACGCTGACGCGCGCCGTTACGGGCCGTCGGATGGTTTTCGTGCCGGGAAGAAAGGATGGGAACATCACGACCGGTTTCCCGGTCAGCGCCGCCTGCTCGATCGCGGAAAGGAACTGGACGCGGCTGCCCATCCCCGTCAAGAGCAGGACAATGCACCCCGTCATGGGATCCGAAGCCAGCTGCTCCAGCGCCCCGGCCGTTGTCAGCACCGCCTGCTCGCCGACCGAAAGCGCGCGCCTGATCCCCCACCGCAGCTCCCCATGCGTCATCCTGAAGAACTCGTTCAACAGGCCCCCGCTTTCGGAAATGACCGAAACCCTGCCTTTGGGCAGCGGCATGACCGGAATTCTCCCGGTAAAAATATTCAGGCCCGAATGCGTGTCCACGTACCCCAGCGACGCGGGGCCGAGCAGGGCGATATCATGCTTCAGCGCGGTTTTCCTCACCCTCTCGAATACCTCTTTATTGTCCAGGGCCGGAGCCAGCATGACGGCCGCTCCGATGTTGTTTTCTCCGCATGCCTCGAGCGCGTCCACGGCGCGCTCGCCGCTGACGAGCAGGAAAGCCGCGTCGCACTTTCCCTTGAGCAGGGCCACGGAGCGGCAGCACTTTATTTTATAGGCGGCCTTTCTTTTCGAGCTCACGGGAAACACGGCAAGCCTGCGCCCGAGCGGAGCGAGGTTCTCGAAAAGCCTGTCGGAAAAGTAATCCCCGGGGCTGGCCCCAACGACGGCCAGGCCCTTGATGGTGTATAGTGAATCGATGTGCATGGTCGACCGAACAGCGGGGCTAAAGCCCCGCACTACGCTCGATGTTTATCCTGCTTTTTCTTTACGTGCTCGGCCCACTTGTGGATGAAACCTTCCTGCTCGCTGCTCTGGATGTAGCCCGGCTCGATAACGCGGATCTTTTTCATGGCGTCACCGGCCTCGAGGCCGCTGTCGTGGATGAGATAGGCAGCGGCCATTGTGCCGGTCCTGCCCAGCCCGGCCAGGCAGTGCACGGCGACCGCTTTGCCCTCGGATTTCATCCGGTCCACCAGCGCGCAGAACTCCTCGACCTGCCTTATCGTGGGGGGGCCGAAATCATCGATCGGAATGTGCGCGGGAATGAGCCCGCCCCGCATCACGATGTCAAAGGGGATCGCCCGTTCCAGGAGCGTCACCAGGACCCCGATACCGCGCTTTTTCAGCTCCTCGAAATCCTTCATGGGCTCCCACATGCCGGAGCCGGGCATGGCCATCCCGGCCAGCACCCCCTCGATAATCCAGTGAAAATTAGGCAGCATGAAATACCAATCCAATAAACATCAGGTTCTTTTTACAATGTTTTGTCGGGTGTGTCCATGAAAAAACAACTCAGAGGTGCATTACACCAACGCGTGGGTAGGGGCGACTTCAGTCGCCCGGGAGGCTAAAGCCTCCCCTATCCGATGTGAGTGAATCGACTATTTTCCCAGGCACAAATCAAAGGCGTCAAGGACCCCGTCCCCGTCGCCGTCCGTCATTGCAATATCGAAGTACTTGATTATTGCGCCGCCCCCTTCCGGCTCTTCGACCCAGCCTCCCACAATCGTGCTCTGGCACAGGCTGAGCGCCAGGGGGACCTCGACGGCCTCCTGCGTCACCATGAAGTCATTATCGAAAATCTTGAACTGCAGGTTCGGCAGTGCCTGGCTGTCTTTCCACAGGGCAAGCATGGAAATGCGCACAAAGCTCGAATCAAAAGAAAAAACAGGCGATTTGCTCCTCTTGATTTCGGCAGAGCCGAAGTCCGGGCTCACGGAAACCATGACGCCTTTCCACATGCCTTTCCTTGCCTCGAGCCCCTCAACCACGGTCTTTGCGTCAATGAATTGAAGCCCCGTGATTTTCAGCTCATTGCAGAATGTGGCCGCATTGAGCTCCGCCTCCGGCTCGCCTGCCCCCGAAAACCTGCTCACCCACACATCGGAGCACCCCGGCTCCTTGGCCGAATCCTTCAAGCGGGCCAGGAGAATCATATCGGGTTTCGAAAAAACGTAAAACCTGTCCGCCATGTCCCCTGACGCCAGCTGCTTTTTTTCCGAGACCTCCATCTTGCCCGGGTCTACGACGGCATAGACAACGGAAAGCTTACCGACAGGCCCTTCTCCCCACACAGCCATGGCCCGGCCGGCCCGGTCGAACAGGAAGGGCGAAAAAAAGTGCTCCTGCGCCGGAAACTTGAAAATGCGTGTTTTTATGCTCTTGTTGTCTTCCACGGCCGTGATAACGGCAATGGTGGGAGCGACCCTGCCGTCATCCAGCGCCTTGGCATAGGTTACCACCCATGTGTTTTTTCCCTTTAACGAAAGGCCGGCTGCCGTGGAAGCATTCTTGATGCGAAGCAGCTTCTTTGCCATCCAGCTCGATTTGAGCAGCTTCCCGCCCGGCAAAGCCGGTGCGAACCGTATGTGCAGCTCCTTTTCCCCGGTTCCGTCCGCGGGAAGAATCTCGTGGATAAACGCGTGAACGCCCTCCCCTCCGCACCCGGCGGCAATGCCAAGACCCGTGACCGTTCCCGCGGTTCCCGGATTGAACCAGGTCGTCGGGGGCAGGGCCGTGCACGTCTCATCGTCACCGTCCAGCACCGTCCCCTCGTCTTCAGGCGGGGCCGCCCCGGCGGGAGCGATACCGGCCGCGCGAAAGACAAGCAGGGCCGCGACGATGTTCAGGCATACTATAGGCAGGGGGCGGGACATCGGGCTAAGGGCTCGCGAAAAAACAACTTCCCACTTCTGGACGCCGATCCATCCCGGCTGGCTGCGTTGCTGCACCCCGTCACTCGTCGACATAGAACGACTATGCCTCCGTCGTGACGGGGACCCCGCGCCTTGCCAGCCGGGCGCCTCGGCGCCCAGAAGAAGCTTGGTAAACATAATGTTAGAAATA
>JBDRLK010000326.1:0-2508 GCA_043813155.1 Pseudomonadota bacterium
CGATTTCTGGGAAGGGATAGGAAAGTGGAAGGAAAACCTCGTGGGAATCCTCAACATCCGCAGCATTTTACTGGACATAACCATTCAATAACCGCCATCCCAACCATGTCGGGGGGTAGCCGCAGGCTTTAGCCTGCGTCATAGATAGCCATACATCGCGGGCTAAAGCCCGCGCCTACCGCCCAATCTCGGCCAGCTTGTTCCTGCAGATTTCGAGCAGCGTGCCGGCCGCGAACCCGTCCGAAAGCTCGACCGTTTTTTTCGCGGGAAGGTGCTGGAGGAGCGCGGCCGCCCTCTTGTAGTGCGCACGGGCCTTTTGCTTTTTCCCCTCGCCTCCGTAGATGGATGCCAGTGTGAAATAGGCCATGATAAAATCATTTTTAAAGGTAATGGCCTTGTCCAGATGCTCGATGGCCCGCCCCGGCCTGGACAGCCTCGAAAGCGCCAGCCCGGCCAGGTAATTCGCCACCGGGTTGTGAGGGTATTTTTTAAGTGTCTCCCTGATCCTGTAGTAGGCCTCCTGGTGGGACCCCTTCTCAATGCAGATTCGCGCAAAGAGAATGTTCGCGGGCAGGTCGTCCTGCAGGTCGTCCCCGTAATACTCCTCGAGCGTCAGCATCGCCTCGTCATAGTCACCCAGCTCGAAAAGTCTTTTCGCCTTGTAAAGAGGGATTTCGATGGCCCGGGAAGCCTCACGCGCCTCCTTTTTAAGCTCCTTGTAGGGCCGGATTTTCAGCGTGGGGTTCCGGTCGGGCTCCTCCTTCGGCGGCGGTGGGGGGATGGACTTCTTTTTCCTGATCTTCCTGTAGAAGAAGGTGTCGTTAAAATATTCGACATCGAAATCATCGGAGATGTTCACCAGGATTTCCGAGTAACCCAGGAAAAGATAGCCGTTGTCGCTGAGCGCTTCGTAAAGCTTTTTAATCACCTTGTCGAGAGTGCTCCTGTCGAAATAAATGAGCGTGTTTCTGCAGAAGATGATGTCCCAGCTGCCGTTGCGGGGCGTCGGGTAGGTGTCGGAAACCAGGTTGTGATAATTGAATTCAACGAGCGACCTGGGCTCCTCCATGAGCCTGAACCTGTCGCCCCCGGATTTCTCGAAATATGCATTGAGAATATCCTGCCCCACGGCCCTGACGGATTTGGCCCCGTAAACCCCCTCCCTTGCCTTTGCGAGAATGCGATTGTCCACGTCCGTGGCCAGGATCTGCGCGGCAGCGGCATTGGTCCAGCCGTTTCTGTGCAGCGTGATGGCGATGGTGTACGGCTCCTCGCCCGACGAGCACCCGGCGCTCCACACGGAAATGTCGCCGGGGCCGCCCTTCTGCTTGAGCATGCGGGAGAGAACGAGCTTCTCCAGGGCAAGGAACTGGCTGTCCTGCCTGAAAAAGGAGGTTTCGTTGATTGTTATTTCCTCGATGATCTGCTGGATCTCATTTTCGCTGTCATCCGAAAGGGTCGCAAGAAAGCGGCCGTACCGGGCAACGTCATCGTACTGCCTGAGCGCCATGCGCTTCAAGAGGACGACCTCGAGCGACTCGGTCCTGTTCTCGTCGAAATAGAAGCCCAGCTTGCGTGAAATGAGCTCCTGGACCATGTCCAGCGTGTCTTTATGAATCTGGGTCAAATGTTCTTGCTCTCCGGCATGTCGGCCAGCTCAATGATTTTCTCGGGGATGGACTGGAGCGGCAGCACGACATCCGCCGCCTCCATCTCAACGGCTCTTCCGGGCATTCCGAATATCACGGACGTTTCTTCATCCTGCGCTATGGTGTAGCCTTTTGCCTCCCTGACGGCCTTGAGCCCCCTTGCGCCGTCGCTTCCCATGCCTGTCAGAACGACGCCGATGGCATTCCTGCCGTAGATTTTTGCAATAGCGCCGAGCAGGATGTCTCCCGAGGGCCTGACGGCGTTGACGGGCGGCGTGTCGATGAGAAGGATTCTCCTGTCCTGCCCGATGCTCATGTGGCGCCTGGAGGGGGCGACGTAGACGTGTCCGGGCCCCGGCCTGTCGCCGTCCCGTGCCGCGGCCAGGGGCAGTTGCGAGAAGCTGCCCAGCCACTCGATGAAGTCGCCGTCCATGTCGTCCGGGTAGTGCTGGACCACGAAAACAGGCAGCGGAAGGTTCACGGGCAGGTTTTCAAAAACGTACTTGAGCGCCATGGGCCCGCCCGTGGACGCAACGATGCCCAGGGCCTTGAACTGGACGGGCGTGCCGGGAGGTATTGAAGGCCTGAACGACCGGCGTGCCCCCACCAGTTTTTTCAGCTTGGCCTGCATGTGGGTGACGATTTTCGCCTTGGCCAGCACTTTTACCCTTTTCGTCAGGTTTTCGCTCAGGGCGTAAATATTCTTGGGCTTTCCCATGATCTCCAGCGCGCCGAGCGAAAGCGCCTTGTGCTGGGACATCGGCGAGTCCTTGCCGGAAATGACCAGGATGGGCGTGGGGAAGTAGGCCATGATGTGCTCGATGGCCTCGTAGCCGTCCATTTTCGGCATCTGGAGGTC
>JBDRLK010000327.1:0-9793 GCA_043813155.1 Pseudomonadota bacterium
GAGCTTTTCTCATACCTTCTTCTCGCTTTACAATCATACGATTATTCTATAAAAACAACTCCTAGGGTATGCGGGGCTTTAGCCCCGCTGAAGCGGCCCTGAAGGGCCGCACGCCATTTATTTTTTTCATATGGGTAAGAGCATGAAAGCGACATTCGGCAACACGCAGGTGCAAGTCGTGCAGGGCGACATCACGAAGCTCGAGGTGGATGCCATTGTCAATGCCGCCAACTCACGGCTGAGGGGGGGCGGCGGCGTGGACGGTGCCATTCACAGGGCCGGCGGGCCTCAGGTGCTCGAGGAGTGCAAAAAGTACGACGGGTGCCCCACGGGCGAGGCCGTTCACACCACGGCCGGCAACATGCCGTCGAAATACGTGATTCACACGGTCGGTCCTGTGTGGAAAGGCGGGGACAGGGGCGAGCCCGGGCTTCTTGCCTCCTGCTACCGCAATTCGCTCAAAAAAGCCCTCGAGCTCGGGGCGCGGTCCGTGGCGTTCCCGTCCATCAGCACGGGCATTTACGGGTACCCCTTCGACGATGCCTGCCGCGCGGCGCTCGAGACGATAAAAGAATTCGTGGAAGGGGGCGTGGACATCGACGGGGTTTTTCTTGTTGCATTCGGCGACAGGGATTTTCAGCGCTACGGGGACATTTTAAGGGATTTTGCCGGATGACAACCATGAAAAGAGCCATCAGAAGCGTCAGGAACAAATACGAAGCCTTTGAAAAAAACCGCTCCGAGTGCATCCATCTTTCGGGCAGGCTGAGAGCCGAATCCAAGGCAGCCGTCAATTTTCTTGTCAGGGGAGAGATGGACAGAGGCAGGCAGCAGCTGGCCAAGGCTCCTGCCATGCTCAAGCGGGTGAACGGCATGCTGCGCAAGGACCCCTTCCTGTACAGCGTGCCGGCCTTGAACGAAGGGTTCGAAGAGTACGTTGAGGCCGTGCTGCTCCTCGGTTACATCGAAAGGGGCATGAAGTTTCCTTCGCCGGCGGAGCTCGGCGTGAATCACGAGGTCTACATCGGGGGGCTGTGCGACATGACCGGGGAGCTCGTCCGGATCGCGAGAGGCGACCCCGCGAAAGCCGGGAAGATCCATCATGACGTGTCTTCCATCTACGACCTCTGCATCCCCCTGCACGTCAAGAGAAACAACAAGGTCCGATCGAAACTCGAAGACCTGGAGCGGAATATTAAAAGGCTTGAAGTTATTATATATGAGCAGAAGCTTACCTCTTTACGGTAAATATTCGGTAAACCCGTGCCCGAGCCCGTGCCCGCGTGCGTGCCCGAAAGGAGCAGACAATGAAGTTGGTGGACGAGGCAAGTGTCTCTTCTGCCCGCGAGCTACTGCTGCGCATCGTGGCAATGCTGATTCGGATGATTCGAAGCTCTGGCGATTCGGGCACGGGCACGCACACGGGCACGGGCACTAGACCTAAGAAACGGGTTAACCGAATATTTACACGTGCTGACCTTTGCCCTATCCTCAAATGAGCGGCAACTATGACATTGCGATCGTCGGCGCGGGCCCGGCAGGGGCAACACTGGCGCGCCTCATCTCCGGTTCCTGCAGGGTCCTGCTGATCGACAGGCGGCGATTGGGGGTTGATGCATCGGCCGACGATGCACCGGCATCCGCGCGGGGCGCTCCTGAAAAGTGCTGCGGCGGCCTCCTGGCGCCTGACGCGCAGGAGATGCTCTCGCGGCTGGGGCTGGGCCTGCCCGGGGAAATTCTCGTCGGACCGCAGCTGTTCGTGGTGAGGACCATCGATCTTGACAGCGGCCTGGAACGTTACTACCAGCGGTACTACATCAACCTGGACAGGGATAAATTCGATCGCTGGCTCGTGTCGCTGGTCCCTTCGACCGTGGAGACGCGTTTCGGAAGTCTTCTCAAGAGCCTGGAGCAGGAAAGAGACGGCTGCCGGATCGGCCTTGTAAGCGGCGGCGAGACGCAGACCTGCAGCGCCCGGTATGTCATCGGCGCGGACGGCGCCAACTCGGCGGTCCGAAAGCTCGCCCTGTCGGACCATGCTCCCGTAAAAAAGTACGTCGCCATCCAGGAATGGGTCGAGTCGAAGGAGCCGCTGCCGTATTTTTCCGTGATTTTCGACAGCGAGATAACCGACTTTTACGCGTGGACCATTCCCAAGCGCGACCGCCTGATCATCGGGGGCGCATTCTATCCCAGGAACAGGGCGGCGGAGCGATTCGAGCTTCTCAAGAAAAAGCTTGGGATCTTCGGGTATGATTTCGGCGCCGGCGTCAAACGGGAGGGGGCGCTTCTGCTGCGGCCTGAAAATGTTTCACAGATCTGCACGGGCAGGCGCAGGGTCGCGCTGATCGGCGAGGCGGCGGGCTTCATCAGCCCGAGCTCGGCCGAGGGCTTCAGTTTTGCCATGAAGAGCGCGCTTGCCATGTCGGATGTGGTGGCAGGAGGAACCGGGCGGCTGGTGGAGCGCTACACGGAGAGGACGGCCTGCTTGAGAAGGATCATCCGCCTGAAAAACCTCAAGGCCCCGTTTATCTTCAACCCGTCGCTGCGAAAGCTCGTGATGCTCTCGGGCCTGCAGAGCACGAGCGTGCGCAAAAGCCACCATGGATAATCTCCTACCCCATCAGAGTCATCCTATGGGGATGCACTTTGCGGTGGTGATGTAGACAGAGTTGTTGCCCTCGCGGCACTCGCGGGCGGCTTCGCCCGAATCGACGAGCCCGTAGATGTCCACCTCTTCCCCCGACGACTCGACCCAGTCGCAGCACACCTCCTCCGCGTCGCCCGGGTCCAGGTCGATGGTCGTGGAAGCGGTGCAGAGCTCCTCGCCGCCCTCTTCCGGGTTGCCCGCGACCATGGTGACCTCGATGCCCGCCCCCACCTTGATCTCGCCCTGGTTGGCGACCGTCACGCAGATCGTCATGGTCATGTCGACGCAATCAACGGGCCCGGGCTCGCCCACGAGGTCCGGGGCGTCGAGCATGCGCTCGCCCGCGGAGTTGAGGCGGTAGGTGTTGTGCGCGGTCCAGCTCGGCTCCTCCACGGCGGGGATTGCCCCCGTGACGGACACGTTGGTGATGTGGAAGGTGTGCTGGTTCCAGACGGGCAGGGCCGAGACCCATGTGTCGTCGCCCGATCCCCATATCTCGAGGCCCGAGATGCGCTCCTCGGCGCGCACGTCGGCCGGGATGTGGTCGCCGGCAAAGTCCGCTTCCGTGTTCGAGCAGAACACGATCTCCGCATTGCCGTCGTTGTCCACGTCGGCCACGACGGGCTCCTCGGTCCTCGTGCGCGACGGGTTCCACTCCTCGAAGAGCGGCGTTCCGTCCGGCCCGTTGAACACCATGAAGCGCTGCTCGTCGTTGTACACGACCTCGGCCGTGCCGTCACCGTTGAAATCGAACACCGTCGAGGCGGTCACGTTGGACGAGTCGTCTTCCGTGATCGCGGACCAAAGGACCGAGTTCGTGTCGATGTCGAAAACGCTGTACTTGTTCGAGCCGGCCACGCCCACCTCGGACAGCGTGTCGCCGTCGAAGTCGGCAACCGTGGGCGCGCCGCCGCTGCCGCCGCCGGGAAGGGCCAGGTTGAAGAGGCGCTCCCCCGACACGCTGTCGTGCACGAACAGCCTTCCTGCGACCACGCGGACGATTTCAGGCGTTCCGTCCATACCCGGTGTGCCGACGGCGTCGAACAGGTCGGCGATGGCGCAGAACCCGTCGCCGTCGCCGCCGCCGGGAAGCGGCAGGATGACGGTGCCTTCGAAGTCGTAGACCGTGCGGCCCGCGATGACCTCGGCAAGCGTGTCGCCGTCAAGGTCGGCCACGCATGAGAGCGGCCCCTGGCTGTTGCGGCCGGCCCCGGCCGTGCCGGTCCACAGGTGGTTGCCGCTGGAGTCGAGCACGTTGCGGCCCACGATGATCTCGGGCCATCCGTCGCCGTCCAGGTCGGCCATGGCGATGGAGGCGTTGGAGCGCAGCTCGGCCTGGGCAGGCTCGGTCGATTCCCACAGGATCGACCCGTCGTGCTGGTACGCGAACAGGCCGCCGCCCTGGTACCTGGCCACAACGATCTCGGGGTGGCCGTCGCCGTTGAGATCGCCGGCGGCCGGGTGGCCGTCCCAGTGCAGGAGCGGCTCGTCGTCCGGGTCGTCGGGCTCGCCCGCGCCCGCCAGCGTCATGAGAAGCTCGTGGGGCTCGCGGCCGGACACGACCCGCAGCACGCCGGGCCCGACGGCGTTGTAGCTCACGAAGATGACTTCCGGGATCGGCGTTTCATCGGGTCCTTCTTCGATGAAGTCGATGACCACGGGAGCGTGCAGCACGTTCTGAAGGTCGGGAAAGGGAAAGTCCCCCTCCTGGCCCCAGTGCAGGTCCTTGTGCGGGTTGTTGAACGGCTCGGGGGAAGGCACGATCTTGCAGGGCTCGGCTTCCTCTTCGTCGGCATCCTCGATGCCGTCCGTTTCACCATCGAGATCGATGAGAGAATCGAGCGGCGCATCGACCAGCGAGTCCGTGCCCGTGTCGGTGTCAGTGACCCAGTCGCCCGCGTCGGGGTCCCAGGTGTCGTCGTCCGCGCCGCACCCGCCGCAGCCTGCCTGCAGCGCAGCCGCAAGCACGAGCAGCGCTGCGATCGCCGATAGTTTCATGATATCCATGGCTCACAATCGTTCCTTTCTCCAGCATTTTGCTGTTGTAACCTGATTTTACACATGTTTTAAATCATTGCAACCGCAAGAACGGGGTGATACAAAACAGGGAAACATAAAAAGGACTATTTTATCCGTAAAAGGAACAAATTTTACCCCCACGGGTCTATCAAAAGGGGACACTAACATGCAGTGCTGCCGGCCCTTGGCCAGCCTGACATCGGGCACGCCAGGCTTGTCCCGAGCGAAAGCGAGGGAGCCGCGCTTGCGTGCAGCTACAGCTGGTTTTAATGGAGTACGTGAAATGAAGAGAAAAAGGATTGTTTTTACTGTTTTCATGCTCATGTTTGCCTATGGCGCGGGCTCATGCGAGGACCTGAACATCCAGGGCCACACCGTGGGGCTCATCAAGTTCATCCGGCCGGACGTGGCCATCGACCATGGGGGCGAAAAATCCGTTATTTTCGAAGACACCCGGTTCCTGCCGGGCACAGGGGTGGAAGTTTCCCTGGGAGCCAGGGCTACCATCCTTCTGGATAACGGTGTGCGCGTGGCAGCGGACTCGGCCACGCGAATCCGGGTCGTGGACGTGGACGCCATGACACTGCAATCGGGAAGGATTTTCATTGACGCGGATGAAAAGGAGCAGCTCACGCTCAGCGTTGGCGATGGGAAGCTGAGCATTATCGGAAGCGGCGTCTCCATTCAGGCCGGCGAAGGAAAAACCGTGGCCTACACGTACAGGGGCGAGCTCACCTACAGCTTTCCGAGCGGAAGCGGTATTGTGCGGGCCGGCGAGTCGCTGACCCTGGCGGGCGGAAGCGTGGACGTCAGGCCCGAGGAGCTCTGGACCGACTGGACGGGCGGCATGGCCGAGGCAGGGCCGAGGCCGATGGAAAACCCCGTGAGCATCGGCCAGATCCATGCCAGGCTGCCGGGCGCCGCGGGCCAGGCCCGCTGGCCGCTCATCATCCGCAGGCACGAGGTCAGGGTCACGGTCAAGGGAGACCTGGCTGTCACGGAAACCATGCAGGAGTTCTTCAACCCCTCGTCCCAGACCATGGAGGGGATTTACAGGCTCAGCATTCCACAGGACGCCATGCTGCAGCGTTTTGCCGTGGACCGCGGCGGCAGGCTCGTTGACGGCATCATCAAGGAAAGAAGAACGGCCAAGCAGGCCTACACGAGCCACGTTTACCAGGGCTCCACGAGCGATCCCGCACTTCTGGAGTGGACGGCGCCGGGAAGCTTCAAGGCGAGCATTTACCCCATCAAGGCCGGCCAGACCAGGACCGTGGCCTATCGCTACGCGCAGTGGCTGAAACCGTCGGGCAAGGACGGCAGGGTCAGGTCCTATGTCTACCCGGTCGGGAACGAGACCATTGCGCCGCAGATCGGCGAGTTCTACTTCGTGGCCGACGTGTCGGACGCGGGCACGGACATTGTCCAGGCCGGGGCGGGAGCGCGCACGGAAAAGGGGCGCGTTGTTTTCGCCCAGTCCGACTTCAGGCCCCGAAGCGATTTTTACATCCAGATGCTGGACGTGACCCGCGACGTGGAGGACAAGGACGTCCTCATGGTCAAGGCTGATTACAGGGGAATCCTTGACGCGCTCAAGGGCGAGAGAAAAGAGTCGTACGCCTTTACACAGTTCCTGCTGCGCGGCGAGGAGTTCGAGCTGAAGCCGGAGAAGAACCTGAATATCTCCGTGGCTATAGACATGTCGGCCGCCACGGAGCGCCACCTCGTCGACCTGGCCATGTCGTTTCTCGATTCCCTCTTCGGCCAGCTTCACGAGGGCGACAGGATCGCGGTGCTGGCCGGTGACGTGGACGCGCAGATCGTGGGCAGCGACAAAAAGGAGCTCGCGAAGGTCACGGAAAGCGTCAGGGAAGCCGTCATGGACGGCGTGGGCCGCCACACCATCGGCGGGGCCACGGACATAGGCAAGCTCATCATGGAGAGCGCGTCGGTGTCGGCCAAGGACCCGGGCGGCGTCGTGATCTACATCGGCGACGGTTTTCCAACCGTGGGCGAGCTGGACATCGGCAGCCTCAAGGAGCGGCTGGGCCGCCTGCCCAACCCGGTGCGCCTGTACGGCATAGCCCTGGGCGACGAGGCCAACCTGGATCTCCTGGCAGGCCTCTGCTCGGGCCGCGGCATGGCCGCGAGGATAGAGAACAGGGTCGAGGCGGCCGAGACCGCCACGCGCCTGCTGGCCGATTCCTCCACCCCGGTCATCGAGAACCTGAAATTCGAGATCGACGGCGGCATCGAACGGGTCTACCCGGCGGGCATGACCACGCTGAAGATCACCGAGCCGGTCCGCATCATCGGAAAGCTGACGGGCGAGAAAGACCCCGAGAACGTCACGGTCAAGGGCACGGTCAGGGGAAAGCCTTTTACAAAGCAGTACTCCATAAAGCTCGATGACATCACTGACTTCGGCGATCTTCGCATGCGCTGGGCCGAGAGGCGGCTGATCACGCTCATGGAAGAGCAGGAGGGGCCCGAGGGAGTGATCGAGCTGGGCACGCGCTTCGGCATCATCACGCCTTACACATCGTTCTACGTGCCTCCCGAGGAAGAATCCTACGATCTTCCCGATGCGCCCGACTTCGAGATCTTCCGGCAGCTCGAGGGAGGCGGGGCCGAGATGACGCTGGGCCAGGTCATTGTGACCACGCTTCTGTTCCCCTACGGCTGCAGCAGCCGGGAACGGGAAATGGAAATGGAAGAGATGGAATCCGCGAACCGCTTCACAAAGCTTGTGCTCGAGCCGCGGGAGGCAGCGCCTTCGTCCGGCTCGGACACGAGGGACGAGGGTGGAAAAGCAAAGAGGCACAAGGGCGAGGAAGGCCAGATGGGCGAACCGGATCGCGACAACAACGCGGAGATGGACGGCATGGTCGGCCTCAAGGGGCCCACGGATATCCCCGCGGCTCCTGACACGGCGGCAAGGAAGGCACAGATGGAGAGCGCGGTGTCCGAGTCGGGGATCCTGTCGGCCCTGGGCTCGACCGGCGATTCGGCGGATGACCTGATGAACGGTGAAGACTCTACCGGCCTGGCCGGCCTGGGGACCATCGGCCACGGCGGGGGCGGCGGCACGGGCAGCGGCTACGGCCGCGGTGCGGGCGGGCTCAAGGGCAATGAATCGGCTCCCACGATCCCGAAGGTCGCGGCGGGCAAGGCGGACGTAAAAGGCACGCTGTCAAAAGACGTGATCAAGCGCGTGATCAAGCAGCACAGCAATGAAGTACGCTATTGCTACGAAAAGCAGCTCTCGCAGCAGCCCGGCCTGGCGGGCGACGTGAACGTGAAATTCAATATCTCCGCATCGGGCGACGTGCAGCTGCCCATGATCGAGAGCTCGACGCTCGGCAGCACGGAGGCGGAAGTATGCATTGCCATGGCAGTCAAGCGCTGGAAGTTTCCCGCGCCCGAAGGGGGCGGAATGGTTGCGGTACGGTACCCGTTCAAGCTCAGGCCCGGCGACACAACCTACGCGGCCTTGCAGGAAAGCTCTGCGTCCGTTTCCCCAAGCCTGCTCACGGCCGCGGACCTGGAAAAGCTGGTAACGGAGAAAAAGTCGGAAAAACCGGCGGCCCAGCAGACGTTCTACCAGAAGACCAAGGTCACGTTCACGCAGGAAACCCACGTGTCCACGAACACTCCCATCGACCTTCCGCAGAACGTGAAGGCGTGCCAGGAAGCCTCGCTCATGCCCATTGAGGAGAAAATGCAGCTGTGGAAGGAGAGGCTGGCGGCCGGCCCGTCGCAGCGCCACATCATCCAGGTCTTCAACGAGGCCAGGAAAAACTGCGAGATCAAGACGGCCAAGGACCGCCGTGCTTTTGCCCGCGTGGCGCTCGGGCTCCTGGGCTCGGTTTCCGCCAGGTGCGGGTTTTACAAGAACATGAAGCAGTACCCCTCGCTGGCAACCTACATCAAGACAAAAATCCTCTCGGCGCTGGCCACTCCCGACCAGGTCAGGATCGCCATGGAGCAGTGCGACGCCGCCGTGCTGCTGACCATGGACGAGGTGGACAAGATGCTCGAAAAACGCCAGAACCCGGACGACAGGATCATCGTGCTCAAAAAGCTGATCAACCTTTACCCCGGCGACATGCAGCTCAAGATCAGGCTCCTCGGCCTTCTCGAGGACGCGGGCCGCAAGGAAGAGGCCGGCCGGTTCGCGGCCGAGCTGCGAGCCGATCCCTATGCAACCAATGAAGTGAGGACCAGGATCGGCGAGCTGTACCTGCGCATGGGCGAGCGGCATGAGGCCAAGCGCGTGCTGAGCGAGATCGTGGAGTTCGCGCCCTGGAGCTACCACGCGCGGCGCAGGCTCGGAGATCTCTACAGGGCCTATGGCTGGTACGAGGACGCCTACCGCCAGTACGAGACACTGGCGCAGATGGCGCCGCACGACGACGCGGTGAACATTCTCCTGGCCGAGGCCGCCATCCTGGCCGGCCGGTCCGACGAGGGCCTGCGCATCCTCGAGCAGGTGAGCCAGTCAGAGCCTTCCTTTGAAGGAAAGATCTCGCCGGCCGAGATTTCCAGGGTCATGGCGTCGCTCACGCTTGCGCAAAAGCGCATGAAGGCCAGGGGTGACGGCGACGAGAAGCTGCTCAAGAAGCTCGTCGAGAGAACGCGGCGCGCGGGCGTTCTTCGCGACGCAGCGGCCATGAAAATCGTTCTCAAGTGGGACCATCCCGACGCGTCCTTCAACCTGGCCGTGAAATTCCCGGACAGCGAGCTTATGCGGCCCTTCAAGTCCGCTCCCTCGCTCGGGCTGGAATGGGTCACGGAAAAGGGCGAGCTGCCGGACGACATGCTGGTCCAGGTGCACCGCAAGGCCGGCTCGGTGGTCAAGGAATCAAAGGCAACGCTCACCATCATCATGAACGAGGGAGAGAAGAACGAATCCATCACAGCCACCGAGATCACGCTGACGGACAAAAAGAAGCCGGCAAAGGCCTGGAAGCTCTCGCCCGACGGCACGCTCACGGAAGCCAGGGTCGACAAAAAAGAGCCGCTGTAATCCCAACCACGCGGGTAGGGGAGGCTTTAGCCCTGAATATTATACACATAATTTTCAGGGCCCCACAGGTGCACGTACGACTCCCTGCGGTGACG